>JAGLFI010000077.1 GCA_023144585.1 Desulfobacula sp.
CTTTCCACCCAGGGCAGCCGTTCTTTGATCCGTTTAAGGATTTTTACAAGTCTTTTCTGGGGAATGATCATGGCATCCCCGTCACAGATGAACAGCCGGTTCTGTCTTAGGCAGTGAGTTTTTGCAAATTCGATATCTTCAAAAATGATATCATCTTTTTTTATATTAAACCGTTTTTCCCTGAATGTACCACAGAATGTACATTTATTATGAGAACAGCCTAAAGTGACCTGTAATAAAATACTATTGGCCTCACTTGGCGGCCTTATCATCATACCTTCATAATGCATATGGCTAAATTCCTTAAAATTTAAAGCCAATTAATAACAGGTATTGTCAAAAAATTCAATCTGTTGATTTGGATCAAAGCCTCTTTTTCCAAACTATTTAATGGAGATGGCTCACAAGGTTTTTAAACCGCAAGATTCGGGTGGCTAAATTTATAAATTTGGTTTATTTACTGGTTTATTATTTGGGATTGCTTTATGAAAAAGGAAAACAGGGAATGAAAAATATGAATCAGGTTATGGGGGCCGGACTATGGTTCCTCATCGTTATTCTTTCGATTATCTGGGGGGCATCTTTTTTCTTTGTAGAGATTGCAATAGAAAGGATGACGCCCTTGACTATTGTGTTATACCGGGTGGGATTTGCTTCCTTTTTTTTGTTGGGATTTGTCTGGTTTACCGGTCGAAAAATGCCAAAGAATCTTGGCATCTGGGAGGCATTCCTGGCCATTGGCCTGCTGAACAACGTCATCCCCTTTAGCCTCATCACATGGGGGCAGCAACATATTGATTCAAGTCTGGCATCTATTTTAAATGCGACTACCCCTGTTTTCAGTGTGATTCTTGCCCATTTTTTAACAAAAGACGAACCGTTGACAAAGAACAGATTGACAGGTGTTTTGTTCGGATGGATGGGCGTGGCCGTTCTGATTGGCATAGAAGCCTTAAGCGGTGTTGGAATGAAGATCGCGGGCCAAGCTGCTGTGCTGGGGGCAGCTATCCTCTATGCATTTGCAGCTATTTTTGGTCGCAGGTTTAAAGATATTGATCCTGTGGTTGTGGCCGCAGGCATGCTGACAGGTTCCTTCATTATCATGATTCCTCTGGCATTTATAATGGGACAGCCCCTGGCACTTAATCCTACGCCAGTGACATGGACTGCGCTTTTCGGGCTTTCCGCCATTTCAACAGCACTGGCATATATTATCTATTTTCATGTACTGTCCAGAGCAGGTGCGACCAATATTTTGTTGGTAACTTTTTTAATTCCTGTGAGTGCCATCCTTTTAGGCATGATGGTGCTTGGCGAAACTCCGGGATGGAATGTTTTTGCCGGAATGGGGTTGATTTTTATGGGATTGATCTTTATTGACGGACGGCTGTTAAAAAGAATTAAAAAATAATGGTTCTTAAAAAGCTATTTTATTGACGCTGAAATTGCCAACTGGATATTTGGGACATGCCTTGACATTTTGATTTTTGCTACAATTATTAAAAAATAATTTATTTTAATAATTAAAAAACAAAAAACAGGAGTAAACATGGGAACAAAAAAAACACGTAAATTTAAAACCGAGGTGCAGCAGCTCTTGCACCTGATTATTAATTCTTTGTATTCCAACAGGGAAATATTTGTACGGGAGCTAATTTCAAATGCGTCTGATGCCATTGACAAGGCAAAATTCAAAGAGCAGACTGAGCCGGATCTGTTTGCCGATGATAATGACTATCATATTCGGTTATCTTTGGATGCTGAAAATAAAACGTTTCAGGTAACTGATAATGGTATCGGAATGACCTTTGATGAGGTCAATGATAATATCGGGACCATTGCCCAGTCAGGGACGGCTGCATTTATGGAAGCCGTGGAAAAATCAAAAAAAGAAAATATACTCTCACCTGAACTGATCGGCCAGTTTGGTGTCGGGTTTTACTCGTCATTTATTGTTGCCGACAAGGTCAGGCTTGATACAAAGGCACCGGGTGAGGATCAGGGTGTCAAATGGGAATCGGACGGCAGGGGATCTTATACGGTTCAGGAGATTGAGAAAGAAAATCGCGGAACTACCATTACGCTTTTTTTGAAAGATCCAGAAGACGGGGATCAGGATTTTACAGAAGAATACACGATTCAGCATATTGTGAAAAAACATTCTGACTTTGTGACCTATCCTGTCATCATGAATGTTGAAAAAAGTGAACCCATTCCTGAAAACGAAATCATTAAAGATTCAGAAGGCAAACCCATTGGCGATACCTTCAGAAAAATCAAAAAAGATGAAACCTTGAATTCCAGAAAAGCGATCTGGTCAAAATCCAAAGATGATGTGACCGATGAAGAGCATGAGGAGTTTTACAAACATATCAGCCATAACTGGGATAAACCTTTGGAAATCATCCATAAAAAATTCGAGGGAGTAACTGAATACGATATCCTGATGTATCTGCCTTCCAAGGCACCCATGGATCTGTTCAGGCCGGAAAGAAAGCATGGGATGCAGCTGTATTGCAAGCGGGTATTTATCATGGATGACTGCAAGGAACTTTTGCCGGAATATTTTGGATTTGTTCAGGGTGTGGTGGATGCACCGGATCTAAATCTTAATGTTAGCCGTGAGATTCTCCAGGAAGATCGTCTGGTCAGAAATATTAAGAAAAATCTTGTTAAACAGATTTTTTCCGTGCTGGAAGGCATGGAAAAAGAAAAGTACGAAGAATTTTTTGATGAGTTTGGCCAGGCCCTGAAAGCCGGTATCCCAACAGATTTTGGAAACAAGGAAAGACTGGCATCTCTTTTAAGATACAAGACTACCAAGTCGGATGGCAAATATGTCACCCTGGACGACTATATTGAAAACATGAAAGAAGACCAGAAAGAGATTTATTATCTCACGGGTGAAAATTTGACGTCTTTAATGAACTCTCCGTTGCTTGAGTCCTTGAAGGCAAAGGATTACGAAGTCATTCTAATGATAGATCCCATTGATGAATGGGTTACCCAGTCCCTGCCCGAGTACAAAGAAAAGAAACTTAAGAGTGCGGAAAAAGGGGATCTTGATCTTGAGAAAGTGGATGATGAGAAAAAGAATGAATATTCAGCACTCTTATCTTTTCTTAAAGGAAAACTTGAGAAAAAGGTTAAAGATGTGGTGGTATCCAACCGGCTTAAAGATTCTGTTTCATGTCTGTCTGGTGATGATTACGGCATGAGTGCTTATATGGAAAAAATCATGAAAGCATCGGGTCAGAAAACACCGGAACAAAAAAGGGTGATGGAAGTCAATCTGGGCCATCCTGTTCTGAGCAAAATGAAAGAAATATTTGAAACTGACACCACCAACCCGGTTTTAAAAAATTATAGTGATCTTCTGTTTGATATTGCCGTCATCAGTGAAGGCGGCAAACTGGATAATCCTTCAAGATTTTCCAAACAACTGGGAGACCTTATGACCAAAGCAATATGATCGTTTTCCTTGAAACCCTTGGATGTTCAAGGAACCAGGTTGACAGCGAAATCATGCTGGGAAAACTTGTTGGGGCAGGTCATACGATAACCCGTGACCCTTCTCTTGCCCGGGTGATTATCGTTAATACCTGCGGATTTATATCAACAGCCTCTGATGAGGCTGTTGATGTTATTTTGGAAATGGCAAAATTCAAGAAAACAGGTGTTTGCGAAAAGCTAATCGCTAGCGGATGTCTTGCCCAGCGGTATAAGGATGATAAGAACCTTGTGTTTACCTTGCCGGAAGTGGATGCCTTTTTAGGCACTGGTGCATGCGAGCAGATTGTGGAGGTCGTCGAGAGTAAGGAAATCAAAACCCTCACTCTTTTTCCTGACCCGAACAAAAGGCCGTTTCAGGACCTTTCTGATCTTTCCGGGCAAAGAGAGCTGATCACAGATCATTTTGCTTATATCAAAGTGTCGGAGGGGTGCAGCCGAAAGTGTACTTATTGTATTATTCCTCAGCTTCGCGGTACCCAGCGGTCAAGACCCGGGGATGATATTTGCAGGGAAGCCCGCAACCTAGTTTCCCGAGGTGTCAACGAGATTATCCTGACGGCTGAAAATACCACTGATTATGGTCAGGATTTTCAGGATAAAACAGGGTTTGAATACGTTCTTACATCCCTGGCAGGTACCCTGAAAGAGGAGCATGCCTGGATACGGTTTTTATATACCCATTCCACCTCATTGACAGAGTCTGTCATAGAGGCTGTAAAAGAACATAAAAATATCTGTTCCTATTATGATGTCCCCATTCAGCACGCCTCTTCCAACATACTCAAAAAAATGGGACGGCCTTATACCACTGAAGATCTTTATACACTTTTTAAAACCATCAGAAAGATTGATCCTGATGCTGCTTTAAGAACAACCCTTATTGTGGGGTTCCCCGGGGAGTCTGAAGAGGATTTCAAGATATTGATGAAGTTGATTAAAGATATCAGGTTTGATCATTTGGGCGTATTCACTTATTCTGATTCAGATGATCTTAAATCCCATCTTCTAAAAGACCATGTCCCACAAGAGGTTGCAGAAAAAAGACATGACACGATTATGGCAGCCCAGGCAATAATTTCAAAAACACTGAATGAAAGATTATTGGGTAAAGTGTTTGAAGTCCTTGTTGAAGAAAATCCGGAACAGGGTGTGTACCTTGGCAGAACCATGTTTCAGGCTCCGGAGGTGGATGGGGTGACATTTATTTATGCCAATGGGCTTGAAATTGGTACCTTTGTTAATGTAAGAATTACCCAGGGCTTTGAATATGATATTGCCGGAGAAATTCAGGAGTAATTGCATGACAAAAGGGCTGAAACAAAAAATCCGTGAACAGGTGGCACCTGATTTCGAAAAAATTGAAGTTGCACTTGAGTATCATTTGAATCCCAATGTGGAATTGGTGAGAGAGATTGCTTCCCACCTTCTTTTCAGTGGAGGCAAACGGTTAAGGCCGCTGTTGATGATTCACAGTGCCAGGCTTTGCGGTTATAATAACGGCTTTGAAATAGAGTTTTCCCTTATTTTTGAGTATCTTCATGCTGCTACCCTTTTGCATGATGATGTAGTGGATGAAGCAGACATCAGGCGTGGAAAAAAAGCGGCCCATACGAAATGGTCTGCTCCCAAAGTCGTGCTGACAGGTGATTTCCTTCTGGCCCTGTCCCTTGATATTGCAGCAAAAACAAAAGAACCTGATATCATCTCAGTCATTGCAAAAATTACCCGGGACATGGCTCAGGGAGAAATAGACCAGTTGGAGAAAAAAGGAAAGCTTGATCTTTCCGAAAAAAAATACCTCAAGATTATTGAAAGAAAAACAGCTGTTTTGATCCAGGGAGCCTGCCAAAGCGGTGCGATCCTTGCAAAAACCAACAAAGAAAAAGAAGATGCGCTGAGTCAATACGGGTTTCACCTGGGGATGGCCTTTCAGATGGCGGATGATCTTCTGGATTATACGGCAAGTGCCAAAGATTTAGGAAAAAATCCAGGGGCTGATATGCGGGAGGGAAAGTTGACCCTGCCGCTGATCCACAGTCTTTCCAATGCATCCCTAAAGGATAAAGACTGGATGCAGGATGCCATTGCGGCAACAGAGTTCAACCCGGATCAGTTTAGAAAATTAAAAGAAAAATTATTTATATATAAAGGGATCGAATATACTAAGAATAGAGCTCAGGATCATGTGCAAAAAGCAAAGGTATGCCTGGATGGTTTTGACGATTGCCCATCCAAACAGATTCTGTGTCTGATCGCAGACTATTCCGTTGAAAGAAAGGTGTAAGAAGGATGTTTAATAAAACGACCGTCATCAGATTCATTATTTTGTTCATCGCTATCATATTTATATGTGAACCATCATTCGCAGCTACCCGTTCTGACGTATTAACAGGTGTGACCACAGCCAGAAGAATGGTTATCAATCAAAATATCCAGCAGACTAAGCAGAAAGCAGTATCAGATGCATTAAAGATTGCCCTTCAAAATGCTTTTGCAACACTGGTATCAAGACAGGTCTT
>JAGLFI010000078.1 GCA_023144585.1 Desulfobacula sp.
GGAACATGAAGTTTATGAAGCCCGTTTCCAAGAGAAGCCACCGTCATTGTGACGATAAGGGCAGTGAATATTAGTAATATAGTGATTGATTTGATGGTGATCTTGCCACACAATAGAATACCGGGGCCTGTTATTTTTAACCAGGAGTATTGATAAACAATTTCTCCATCAAATGTTAGCGGCAAGATGATCCAGATCATTAAAAGGAACCAGAAAAGAGGTTTTAACCGGTTCATCACATCCCTCCATTTTAATCGGGCCATTGTGACTAAAATGATTGAAATAAGACAATAACATCCCGCAATGTACAGATTATCACAAAGTGCCGCAGCAAAAGATAAAATCACCGAAGCAATGATTCGTATTTTGGGATCAAGCTGATGGATGAAAGAGTGGCCTGATGCAAATTTTTCTTCGATCATTTCAGGATATTTTCCTTTTGAAAAACTTTACCGCCAGGGCCAGCATGAAAATAATGCCGATACCTCCAACTATCTTGAAGATAAAAGGACTTTCTTCCAGCTTTTCTTTTTCCTTCATGGCTGCCTGGATGTCCTTTGCTACCTGGATATCATTTTCTGAATGGTCGGTCACAAGCTCATTTTTCGAAATTCTCCATTGGGCCTGATGTCCCGTTCCTGCATCAAGCTTTAATATAAGATCTGAATCGACTTTTTCAGGAATTTTAAATGAATAATTTCCTTCCTGATCTGTTTGTCCTTTATGGATAAGCAACCCTTTTTCATCAATAACTGTTATGACACAATCCTTGGCTTTTCTTTTCGAACCAAAACTGCTTTCTGTATAGATCATGCCATCTTCCACCCATGCAAAAATGATGACCCTGTGGGCAAAAGCAAAGCCTGCAGGAAGCATGGCAAATATAAGTACTAAGATAAGGACTTGTTTTATTTTCATTTTTTCTTCACCGGTATAATTTCAGGATATACTTTTAAAAGAAATGAGACACAAAATCCTGTTATAATTCCTTCGATGATCATTACAGGGATATGAGCGGTAATAATAACAAGGCTGGTTTCAAAAAAGTTCTTATCAGTGAACCATAGGGACAGCCCCAACAACAAAGATGAACACAATATGGACAATAGCCCGGACAAAAATCCGGCAACAAATGTAAGGGTTGATGATTTGCCCAGCAACGGCAAAAAAAGATAGTGTACCAGTACCGCCGGAGCTGCCATCACCACAACATTAACACCCAAAGCCGTAAGGCCTCCATATTGAAAAAAAACAGATTGCAAAAACAATGCGGTCAGAATGGCCGGGATTGCTGCAAACCCAAGCAGCAACCCGACAATCCCGTTTAAAATCAAATGGACACTTGCAGGGCCGACATTTACATGGATCAATGATGCCACAAAAAAAGCCGAAGCCAGGATGGCCACATGAACGATGCGGTCATAATCAATCTTTTTTAACCCTATTGCCGTCCCGGCCATGGCCAGAACTGCACCAGAGGCCAATACCGGACCTGAAAGAACGCCTTCTGCAATATGCATGCTATTTTTCCTGCCACTCCTCAAATTTTACCCATAATACTGCACCCAACTCTATATCCTTTTTTTCATTATTATGCATCATTTTTTTATCAGATGTATTTAAGGCGGCAAATCCCCACCACCCAGCAACAGGTGCTGCATATGTAAACACACCGTTTCCATCAGCTTTTACGGTCTGAGTTACCATATAGTCAGACGGTGCATGGGCTTTTTTATCTTCATTAAAATATTCCACTTCAACTTCTGCAAAGGGCACAACCTTGCCGTCAAGCTTTACAATTCCCTGGAATACATTTCCCGCATAAAGGCCAAAAGGTTTGGACAAAGGAACAATTTCAGTTTTCAACCCCAATTCACTGTCCCAGCCTTCATCGTCACCAAAGGCAGCCACTATGATCTTTGTATAGTGGATAATAAAACAATCTTCAGCCGGTTCCCAATACGGCTCAGGCTCCATTACAAAGGTATAAGCCCCGGGTCTTTTTATGGCAACCCCTGCCTTCCAGGCTTTGTGCTCCATCACTTTTGTCTCTTGAAGCGCTGCATTTAAATCTTGTTTTTTCCCATCTTTGACCATGAAAAACTCCAGGGGTTTTACAAGCGGCATTCCAACCATCTCAAAGGGATGGGAAAAAGAAAGCACAAGTTCAACTTTTCTTGAATCATCCTGCATGACCATATTATCAGAAGGGATAACCATGCCAAAATGTGCGAATGACAGGCCATAAGAAAAACAAATTATTAAAGTTACGATACAAACCAGTTTAAAATTTTTCATTTCACATCTCCTAAAAATAAAAAAACCACTAAGGTATCGATATTCTTTTACCGATATTGCAACCTTCGTGGTTTAAATTGTCTTTTAAAAAAACCTTTTGTTTTTCTTCAGACTTCTGCCTGAAATTAAATTTTAACTACCTTGTTACATCCAACATGTCAATAGATCATTTTTAGATTAAAATTTTTGGCCATGTGCAGTGCTTTTCTAAATTCTTTAGACGTCACTGGTCTTGAAAGCTCTTTGATTTTGTAGGCATCCCCCATGGGGCGGTATTGGGACATAATATTAACATGAGTATGAGAGGATATTTTTTCTTTAAGAAATTTTAAAATGTGATAGGTTCCATCCAGGTTACCCGGCATGACAAGATGTCTGACGATAAGACCTGAACAGGCAATGCCGGCTTTATTCACCTTTAAATCTCCCACTTGATCGACCATTTCCCTGATCGCTTTTCTTGCTACCTGAGGGTAATCTTCGGCATGGCAGTATATTTGGGAAATCTCAGGGTCCCAAAACTTAAAATCCGGCATATAAATATCAATGACATCTTTTAAAATACGCAGGGTATCAATACTTTCATAGCCCGAACAATTGTAAACCAAAGGAATATTCAATCCGTAACCGATTGCTATATCCAATGCTTTTCAAATCTGCGGAACCACATGGCTGGGGGTAACAAGGTTGATATTGTGACAGCCTGATTTTTGCAGATACAACATGATCGATGCGATTTGCTCATCATCCGCCTCCTGTCCCATGCCTTTAACACTGATTTCATAATTTTGACAAAAAACGCATTTCAGGTTGCAATGGGAGAAAAAAATAGGGCCCGAACCCTTATCACCCACCAGTTGCGGCTCTTCACCAAAATGAGGTGCAAAGCTTGATACAACCGCCTTTTGTCCTGTTGAACAATACCCTTTTTCTTCTTTTGTCCGATTCTTTTTACACTGCCTTGGACACAAAGTACAAGAGGCCAGAAGAGCCGAGGATTGCTTAATTTTTTTCAGTAACCAGCCCTTTTGTTTTGCCTTAATGTATTTGGGAATGAAAGTATCCATTTGATTTTAATCAATCCAGTACACAGCGGGAGCTATTCTGCCATCTTTGCACTTTGGACACTTGCCTGGTTTCTTGAATGTCTTCCGGTTCTTAAATTGGAATCCGCAATTCAGGCAATAATAGGGCTTCACATTTATTCTTTTTTTCTGGCGCTTGACTATTTTTTCTATGAATGCCAGATGATGGCATACATCCTTTTCCATAATCCCAACCGACTGGGAAATATCCCGTACCGTCAGGGGACCGTTCTCAAGATGACTTATGATTACCTGCTTGATGGTTTGCTTCATAGATAAGCGAATAATAAATTTGTGATTTACAGTCAAGCAAGAAAAAACTTTGTCCAGATTCTGTCAATGCATATTTTCGGTATTCCTGATAATTTGAACCTTGGAATACTCTATACAGGGGATAATCTTTGACTACCAGTTTTGCCATTTTGGTGCCTGTATTGATCAGGGCTATGAATACAAGCGCTCTCCTAAATTCTTCAGACGTCAACGGACTTGAAAGCTCTTTGATTTGCTGGCATCACAAGGCCCAAAAACGGGTGGGATATTCTTTTGTCTTTGTGCTTTATTATTTTTCTTTTAAATGGTATTGATGATTTTTTTAAAATAGCATTTAGGAGAATAAAAAATACCCAAAGCTTGTGATTTGAAAAAAGGGAATGTTGTGGAAATAAACGATACCGTCTACATGGTTAAACATATTGATGTAAAAACTTCCTCGGCAAGGGGAGCTGTAACCCTTTACAAAATCAGATTCAACAACATCAAGACCAAACAAAAATATGAAGAAAGCTACAAGGGAAACGATATATTCAATGAGGTGGCCCTCCTGAGAAGACCTGTACAATATCTATATTCCGACGGCGTCCTTCATGTATTTATGGACAGCCAGGAGTATTCCCATTACATGATAGAAGAGGATGCAATCGAAGATGAACTTGTCTGGGTCACAGATGGGATGGATTGAAATTCCATTGGCCCTTGTTTTTGAAATATCGGAAACGGCTCCCGGCATCAAGGGAGCAAGTGCAACCGCAAGGATCAAGCCCGCAACCCTTTCAAACGGGGTTGAGATTCAGATCCCGGAATATCTTGAGGCCGGGGAGATGGTCAAAGTCAATACCGAAACAAAAAAATTCATATCCAGGGCCTGACCCGAGGAATATAAATGATTATTCAAAAAACTGGAAAAATTGGTGATGATTTTTATGTTATCGGATCTGCGGCTATACCGGTCTATCTGTTAGACGGGCCTGTGCCTGTGCTTTTTGATGCCGGGATGACTGCTGGGGCTTTCCTCTATGAAGCCGGGATCAAAGGAATTCTGGGAGAGCGGGAACCGGATTTTTTGTTTCTAAGCCATTCGCACTTTGATCATGTCGGGTCTGTGAGTCATTTTAAGAAGGTCTGGCCTGATCTTAAAATAGGCGGTTCCGTTCGGTGCAGCGAAATTTTGTTAAAACCCAAGGCTGTTCAGCTGATGCGAGATTTAAATTTTGAAGGCACAAACAATATTAAAAAAATGAGTCTTGCGCCCATCAATGAAAAGAGGTTTGAATCCTTTGGGCTAGATATTCTTGTTCAACCGGACCAGACCATTGAGCTGACCCTGGGACTCAGTGTGGTGGCCCTAAATACACCTGGGCACACATGGGATTTTATGAGCTATTGGATTCCTGAAAAAAAGATCCTGATTGCCTCGGAAGCGGTTGCCACCTATGAAAACAAGGGCTATCTGCAGCCTGAGTTTTTAGTTGATTTTGATGCGTATATTGATTCTTTGAACCGGCTTAAAAACCTGGGGGCCACAATCTTGTGCGCAGGACACCATTCAGTGTTTACAGATGAAGATGCCGTGGCGCATATCCGCCGTTCCGTCAAGGCGGCAAATGATTATCTGTCCATGACGGAGGCATTCCTTGCCCGGGAAAAAGGGGATATTGATCAGGCTGTTTTGCGGGTTAAAGCTGAGGAGTGGGACAACAGACCATGGCCGAAACAACCCGAGTCTGCTTATTTGTTAAATACCTGGCAGCGGGTGAACACCATATGGAATCGGATGAATAGACATTAAGGTGTCTGTTTCCTTTTTTTTAAAACACCATATAAGGGTAGCCAGTCAGGCTATAAACATTAAACGCCCGGGCCGGTCAAAAGGATCTGTCCAGATGTTCACAGAACGTCAGCACCAAGCACTATCGAGCCCGGCTGAAACCAATCTTTTTGTGAAATTCAATTGATCCTTTGTCCACCGGTGATATGCAAACCCTCATCTGGTAGCCTCGAAATATAGCCTTTCAGTAATAAACAAGCTCTCTATAATTATTATCAAGTATTTTTGAAATTTCGCCAACGGTAATACATTTGAAGATCCATGCACATAGTTTGATTTTCGTTCGAATTATCGTTTCCAATAGTTTTTGTATCCTGAAGAATTCAACCCCCTAAATAGTCTGAACTAGGATAATCCTTGAGCGGTGTTTTTTTTATAAATGACTCATTTTGAGTTTATTTCCGCCATAATTAGTTTTTCAAGGGTTCCTCTGAATTTGAAAGATTTAGTCCCTGATTTTTCTTTTTTAATATTTCTAACTAACTGCCTCAGCCTCTGGCGCTCAAGCCCCGGAAATTCATACAGCAAGGCCTC
>JAGLFI010000079.1 GCA_023144585.1 Desulfobacula sp.
TAAAATTGAAGATCCAAGTATTGTGAAAACTGATCTTTTGCTGTCGATAGAATACGCATATAAATCCAAAAGAAGTATTGATATCATCATAAAACAGCCTGAATATACGTCGGTATGTCCAATGACAGGCTTGCCGGATAATGGTTGTATCACGATAAGTTATCGGCCTGATGAGACCATTTTAGAGCTGAAGTCGTTAAAATATTATTTGTTGCAATTTAGAAATGTTGGTATGTTTTATGAACATGTGGTCAACAAGATTCTCGATGATCTGGTTCACGTTTTAAAGCCTTTAAGAATGGAAGTAACAGGTGAATTTACCCCCAGGGGAGGGGTCAATTCCATAGCAACAGCTGTCTATGAGAAAGAATAAAAGTTAAACAAGAGCTGTTTCAAATTCTTTAATGAGTGTCAGTATATGATTCTCCGAGCTGATACAGGATAGGTTTCTTCTGAATGCAGAACATCCCGGCATTCCTTTTATAAACCATGAGAGCCTGCCTCTAAGCATTTTACAGGCAGGTTTTTCTCCAAAATAAGTCACATACATCCGGGTCAACCGTTCCATTGTTCTGAAAATTTCGTAATTTGAAGATCTTTTATAAGATCCGCTCGCAAGAAAATCATCGATCTGGGCAAGGATAAACGGATTTTTCATGGCAGCGCGGCCAACCATGACCGCATCACATCCAGTATCTGTGATCATCTTTTGGGCATCTTCAACCGTGTTAATATCACCATTGCCGATAACAGGAATAGAGAGCTGCTGTTTGAGCTTTGCAATTAAGTCCCAGTTTGCCGTGCCTTTAAATCCCTGACTTGCGGTTCTGGGATGCATAGCTATGGCATTAACTCCTGCATCCTGAGCGATTTGTGCAATTTTAAATGCCTGCTGTCCCGAATGATCCCAGCCAGACCTGATTTTTATGGTCAACGGCAGGTCGATCGCCTTTCGGACGGCGGTTAAGATTGTTTTACTCAGTTCGGGTTCTTGCATCAATGCAACTCCGGCCCCCTGTTTTACGACCTTTTTTACGCTGCAGCCAAAATTAATATCGATAATGCCGGCAACATTCAGATCCTGTACAAAGCTTGCACCTTTTGCCATGGAATCAGGGTCAGAACCGAACAATTGAACCGACAGAGGCTGTTCGATTTTTTTTGAGGATAAGAGATTTAAGGTTTTTTCAGAGTTATAAAAAATCCCCTTGGCACTGACCATTTCAGAACAGACAACACCACAGCCGCATTCTTTTACAAGAAGCCGGAACGGCAGATTCGTTATCCCTGCAAGTGGGGCTAAAAAGGTTCTTCCGTTTATAGATAGGTCTTTAATTTTCATTGAATGTTCGTTTTTTGTATAAAGGTATCAATCTGGGGGTTTGCATAGCAAAAAAGGCAGTTATGAAAACAGGGGTGTGCATCATATGATCCGATATCAATAGATTTTGTGCACTTGCACCCTTGTTTTGAGCGTTGGCCGTAATCTCTTTTGATTTCAGGATGACCCCTGAAGAGTGTTTTTAACAAATTGCCGTCAATACATGAATTTTGCTGAACCATTGTATCGGCATCAAGATTGGAAAACAATTCTTTTTCGCAACATAAATAAAGCGTTATGCCTGCTGTTGCTAAATGCTTTTCCATTCGATGAATTACCTGCTTTTTTTTGTCCATGGAGGGGTCAATAAAAAAAACAGCCTGATGATTTTTTGGAGATAAAAATTTAAGTCTTCTTTGGATCTTGGTATAGTTATCGAAAAAGCTTGTGACACATTTTTTAATGCCAAGATTTGATACTGTTTGGGCTATCATGGCAAAGTCTGAAAGATTGTTTTTTCCCGGGCCTTTGTTTCTACTCTGATAGAAACAGATAGGGTCAAACCGCCAGGATATTTTTTCAGGTCCAAAGATAGAAGACAGTTTGTCTAATTGTTCAAGTCTTTTTTTTAAGGAAGGCAGATTAGGCTCAAGTAAAGCTGATTCAGAGTTTATTGTGAAATTGAAATATATGTTAAATCCCGGTTGATTCAGTTTTTCGCCTGCTCTTGCCTTGATAAATGCATCATAGTTTTTTGACCAGAATACAATTGAATGAATTGAATCTCCAGACACACCAGATACGTTAACTTTTTTAATGGTTTTGTTGTAGGGGTTTTTAATGTTGAAAAATCCTAAGTTGATATGGTCCATGAACCAGTCCATGTAAAAGGCAGGAATATCTGTTCTCCTTGATGCAGATAAGATTTTATCCGGATTCCGGTTCATGATTCTTTTTTAAATCGGCAAAAGAGATTATATTTTCCGGAGTTTTTTTGTCTGGTTCTCTTTTTCCGGGTTTCTTTTTGTCTGGAGGACTTGCAGGCTTGGAAAATAGCAGCTCCTCTATGGGACTTTCAACCGTTTTAATCTTCATCTTTTTACCATTCATATGAAACTCATGGCCATTAATATAGTCATCTTTTAATAGCCATGTAACAACCTGTAAAGGAATTTTAAGCATTAACAATTTGATATGATACCAATCCTTTTTAGCATCCGGCAGGATACTTTCAACCCTTGCAAAAGATACGGGCGCATCTTCAAGATATATTAAGACTACATCGTTAACTATGGCCATAACCCCCTCATCAGATTTGGTCTTTCCAGGTTAATTTTTCTTGTTAATTGGCTTCATATAACATAATCTTTTTATTACGAAAAGAATGGAATAAATTTATGATGCCTGTTTATGAAAAAAAATGGAAAATTTTTTTCCTTGTTGCAACTTCAATTTTTATGTCAACCTTGGATTCCAGTATTGTAAATGTTGCCCTGCCTTATATGATGCAGGATTTACAGACAGATATGCAATCCATTCAGTGGGTGGTGTTAATTTATCTTGTAACGGTTTCCTCTTTGCTTTTAACTTTTGGCCGGCTTTCGGATATTAAAGGCAGGAAACCTGTCTATGTCCTGGGGTTTACCATATTTGTGCTCGGTTCTCTATTATGCGGTATGGCCCGGACACCTCAATTTTTAATTATTTCCAGATCTGTACAGGGGTGTGGGGCCTCTATGCTGATGGCATGTTCACCCGCCCTGATTGTAGATGTCTTCCCGGTTAAGGAGCGGGGCAAAGCCCTTGGTTATATCGGGGCGGTGGTTGCTGCAGGGCTTACGACCGGGCCTGTTGTTGGTGGAATTCTTCTTGAATATTTCTCCTGGCGGTTCATTTTTTATATTAATATTCCCATTGGGATTGCTGCTGCCATTGGCGGTTACTTTGTTTTAAAAGGTATTCCAACAGCACGGGGAAGCCATGAGCCCATGGATAAAACAGGCAGTATTTTATTGATCATTATTTTATCCAGTCTGATTGTTTTTTTGACACAATTTTCCAAGTGGGGGATGGCTTCGATTCCCTCCCTCTCCTTTGCCCTTCTTTGTATTTTAGCAAGTATTGGTTTTGTACTGAACGAGGCAAAATCAGACTATCCATTGTTTGATCTTGCGCTTTTAAAAATAAAATTATTTGTATTGCCAGTGATTTCTTCGACTGTTTTATTTGCGGCTCTTTTTGTTATTGTCTTTATGCTGCCGTTTTACCTGACATATCCCTGCGGTTTTGGTGCATCAAAAACAGGTTTGATCATGATTGTTCTTTTTTTGTTCCTTTTAGTTGTCAGTCCCGTGTCAGGGATATTGTATGATAAGCTCGGGTCAAGACGTTTATGTATGGCAGGTATGAGTATTTTGACAGTGTCTTTGGTTTCGTTGATGACGATTCATCCCTCCATGGGTGTTTTGTCAATTTTGTGGCGGATTGCCCTTGCCGGGATTGGAACAGCCCTTTATGTATCGCCTAATAATACTGCCATAATGAGTTGTGTGCCATTGCCAAGACGCGGAATAGCCTCCGGGGCTGTGGCTACAGCCAGGAACATTGGGATGGTGATCGGCGTGGCATTGGCCGGATTGATTTTTACAAGTTCGTTTTCAAATCTTACCAATGGGGCAAGTCTTGAGAATTATCTGGCAGCAATGGAACCTTTTTTTATGATCAGTTTTAGGCGAACAATGGCTATGGGGGTTATTCTTTCAGTTTTTGGAATATTTGTAACCTTTGCCAGGGGCAAAGAAAGATGAATTTAAAATAATTTTGCCAAGAGGAGGGTTGTATGGAACAATTGAATACGAAAAATTTTTCAGTTTTGGATCAACCTCAGGTTGTAAGATATCTGTTCCATCCAAGACTTGAAGATGGCTTAAGACAGACAAAAAACAACCGGGATGATATAATGATACCGGTTGATAAAAGTATTCAGGTGGGAGCATCATTTCATCTTGCAAAGAAGGATGCACCCGTGATTCTTTTTTTTCATGGCAATGGGGAAATTGTTTCCGATTATGACGATTTTGGATGTCTGTATAATGATATAGACATTAATTTTTCTGTCGTGAATTACCGGGGATATGGTAGATCAACAGGCAGTCCGTCTGTCACATCAATGATGAAGGACTGCCTCAAGGTTTTCGATTTTGTAATAGAGTATATGTCAAATATGAAATTGACCGGTCCCCTGTGTGTTATGGGAAGATCTTTGGGAAGTGCCTGTGCCATTGAGCTTTGTGCTGCAAGGGCAGATGATTTTAAATGTCTGATGATTGAAAGCGGATTTGCATGGATTGCACCATTACTGCTGAAGCTTGGTATTAATCCGCAGACCATCGGCTTTAAGGAAGAACAGGGTTTTGAAAATATCGATAAAATAAAGACATTTTCAAAACCCTGCCTGGTGATTCATGCTCAATTTGATCACATTATCCCCTTCTCCGAGGGTCAGGCCCTTTTTGATGCATGTGGTTCAAAGGATAAAACACTTTTGGAGATCAAGGGGGCAAATCATAATGATATTTTTATGAGAGGAAGGGGCCCATACCTGAAACATATTAAAAGGATCTGCCTTTAGCATTACCTATTTTTCCGCAAAGGGAACGATAAAAACTGGGACATCGGATCGTTTCAACACCTTTCTGATCACATTGTCTCCAATGGCTTCTGCCAGGAGTCCCTGTTGTTTGCATCCCATGACGATCAAATTGCATTCTTCCTCTTTAACCGTGGATGTGATTTCATCGGCAATGGAACGACCTTCAGCCGCCAGAATTTTTGAAATCAGGGAATTATTTTCAGATGTGTCTTTGTTTTGTTCGGGTTCTTCAAAAAAGCCGGCAATGGCATGACGAATTTTCAGGGCATCAACATTTTTTCCTATCAGGATATTTCTTGCCCCGTTTTGATGCTCGGATTTTAAGTTTTTATATAATTCTTCACCAAATGCCATGCGAATTCGTTTTTCAGAATGTGGGCTTTCTTCCATTACATGAAGGACGATGATATTTGCATTCTGACAGATGGCTAAAGTTGCTGCATGCTCAAAAACCTGACTCATATTGACAGAAAGATCAGAAGCAAAAAGGATACTTTTTGTTGGTTGAACCATTTTTTATTACCCTATTGTTTTTATTTAAAGAACATTTATGCCATCGTTCTATTCCAAAAGCTAATTGAAAAATCAACATCTCTAAATCTGATTCATATGTTAAATCAAAATTATCAATATGCAAGGGATGATTTTAGCCCTTTGTATAAAAATATGAAAAAAAACAGGCAGATAAGATTAATTGGGCGGGTAATCGGCCCTCTCTTTTAGCTCTTTGCCGCATTTAAAAAAGGGAAGTTTTTTAGAAGCAACCTGAACAATTTTTCCGGTTTTCGGATTTCTGCCGGTATAGGATTTATACGCTTTTAAATGAAAGGACCATAATCCTCTCAATTCGATTCGATCTCCCTTGGCCAGAGCATTTGCCATCTCAAAAAAAAATAAGTCTACGATGTCGGTTGCTTTCTTTGGGCTCAGAGAGCATCTGTCTTTCAGTGTTTCAATTAATTTAAGCTTATTCACTTATTTTCTCCATATTATTATACACAATAAAATTTTTGTATACGTTCACGGGGT
>JAGLFI010000008.1 GCA_023144585.1 Desulfobacula sp.
AATACATCGCCCTATTCTTCCATACCCGTTAATTGCAATATTAATTTTCATATTTATTTTATCTTAAAATTTTTCCCATTTCTATTCAAAAACAACTTAGCATCAAATCCATAAACCACGGTACAATTTAATTGAAAAAATTATAAATGTCTAATAGAATTTTCATATTTGTATTTTCTTTGAGAAAAAGGTTTTCTTGTATTCCTGACTGAATTCATGTTAAATTTCTGATACCTTTTCTCACCATTAAATATTTTAACCTGAACATGAAAGGTTATTTTTTGGCTCATGATGATGAATGACAAGCTCATACTCCCTTTAGAATCTGATATCAAACAGGTTTTAAAGCTTGATGTCAAAGAGGTTCCAAGCTTTCCTCCTGTGATGGCCAAACTATTGGAAATCTATAGTGATGAGGATGCATCCACTCAAGATCTTTCCAAACTTGTGGAAACAGACCCGGGGATTTCAGCCAGGGTGCTGGGTATTGTAAATTCTGCATTGTATGGCCTGAGACAAAACATAACTGCTGTATCCGATGCAGTCATCTATCTTGGGTTTGACGAGGTTAAAAGGCTTTGTCTCGGGGTCACTGTCTTTGAAAAAATGTTTCAACCAAAAAAGAAAAAGCAGTTTAACAGAATCTTTTTCTGGCGGCACTGTCTTTGTGTGGCCACCTTAAGCAAAGCCATTGCTGAAGAAATCCGGCACCCGAATCCCGGGGAGGCATATATCAGTGGACTTTTACATGACTTTGGAAAGATTATTTTTGATCTCCAGGGACGAGTCAATTATGGTGATTTGATCACCAATGTAACAAAATCCACAGGCCAGATGATCACCGAAGAAAGGGAACTCATGGGCATGGGACATGATGATCTGGGCGCCTATTACGGTTCTTTGTGGCATCTGCCCGAATCCCTTATCCTGGCCATAAAATACCACCATCAGCGGTATGAACACCTGGATCTTCCCAAAGAGGAGGCACTGCTGATATCCATTGTTTCCCTTGCCAATTTTCTGTCCTGGACCCAGGGCATGGGATCGGTTGATATCATTCGCCCACCAATTCTTCAGCCTGAAGTTGAAAAAAATATAAACCTGAGCAAAATCGATCTCATAAAGGTCATCACCCAGATGGACAGGGAAATAGAAAACACATCAAAATTTTATCATTTTGCTTTTCCTTCCTCCAGCCAGTTCAGAGAGAACCTGCTCAGGGCAAATCTCAAGCTGTGCAGTATTAATACCATCTATTATTATCTTGGAGAACATCAGACCAGGACTATGGATATATCTCAGATAAAAGAGAGTATCTCCACGCCCCACCGCAGCCTTAATCCTAAAAAAATTATTACCTCTACCTTAAAGGCCATTTATAAAGATTTCAAATTCGACAGGCTTTATGTCATGAAGGTGGTAAAAAACCTTAGAAGCCTTAAAGTGATTGAGTCCCTTGATGCTGTGGGCACCAAAATGGATTTAACGTCAATTGAAATCCCCATCAATAAGACGGCAGGCGGCTTTGTTCACTGTCTGCGGAACCAGGAGCCCGTGATGGTCCGTGGCAGGACTTTAGGTGAAAAAAAAGCCCTGAAACAATTTAAAATCAAAGAAATGATCATAGTGCCTTTCTATAGTAATAACAAGGTCATCGGTATCCTGGGAATGGATAATATTGTTTCAAAAAAGGCCATTTTACCGGATATATTATCTTCCATTGCCATTGTGGCCAATGAGCTTGGAATGGCCCTGGAAAACGCAGGTGCCTACAATGAGGCAAAAGCGGTTTCTCTCAAAGACGGGCTCACAGGCCTTTTAAACCGTGTGGCCATTGACGACCTGCTGGCAAAATCATTCAGAAAAGCTGTGGATGGAAAAAATGATCTATCCCTTGTAATGATTGATGTAGATTTTTTTAAAAAATTTAATGATAAATTCGGGCATCAGGCCGGGGACAATGTCCTTAAACTGATTGCCACCACTTTAAAAAAGCTATCCAGACCCTTTGATTATGTGGGGCGGTATGGCGGCGAAGAATTTATTGTCATCCTGAATAATACTGATTTACCCAAAGCTATTGTTTATGCTGAAAGGATACGCAAAGAAATTGAGCATCTGGGCACACTTCTGATCAACAGGTTTCCAGGGCTTTCCCTCACTGTCAGTGCCGGTGTCAGTGAATACCAGAAAAGTGTTAAAAACCGGGATAATTTCATTGCAATGGCTGATAAAGCCCTTTACCAGGCAAAGGAAACCGGAAGGAATAAAGTGGTGCCCAGTGAATAATCAGTTTAATCGCCAGACGGTTTATATTACAAAACCGCCTGGTAAAATTTTTACGCTTTCTCAAGTTTTACAGCGCAGACCTTGAGTTCCGGTATCTTAGCAATAGGATCATAAGCCGGATTGGTCAGCTTATTCACATTTGTTTCTTCAAAATGGAAAGGCATAAACACCACGCCCGGGTCCACACGATCGGTGATCATGATCTTTGTGACAATCTCACCTCTCCGGGAGGCCATTTTGATCTGATGTCCATCACAGATATCAAGATTTTGCGCATCAACAGGATTAATTTCAAGGAATCCTTCTGGAATTTCAAAATCAAGAGACTTGGAATTTCTGGTCATGGTGCCGGTGTGGTAATGGGCATAAACACGGCCGGTGGTCATCCAGAAAGGATATTCATCATCAATCACTTCAGCCGGTGGATTATAGGTAATTGCATGGAAAAGTCCTTTCCCACGGGTAAATTTTCCATCCTTGTGCAAAAAAGGTGTCCCAGGATGTTCTCTGGTTGGACAGGGCCATTGCAGTCCCACGCCTTCCAGCCGTTCATAGCTTATGCCCCCGTAAGAGGGTGTCAGGCTTGCAATTTCATTAAAAATATCTTCCGGAGAATCATAGTTCATTTCAAAACCGAACCGGTTGGAAATTTCCTGGATGATCTCCCAGTCCTGTCTTGAGTCTCCCACAGGGTCAATGGCTTTTCTCACCCGCATCACCCGTCTTTCCGTATTGGCAAAGGTTCCGTCTTTTTCTGCAAACGAAACACCCGGCAGTACCACATCGGCAAGCTTAGCCGTAGGGGTAAGAAAGATATCCTGAACAATGAGAAGTTCAACCTTTTTCAGGACCTTTTTAACATGATCGGCATCAGGATCGGACACAACCGGGTTTTCACCCATGACCCAAAGTGCCTTTACTTCATCATTTTCTATGCCTGCAAACATCTCAGGGATGGTTAAGCCAATATTGGTCGGCAATTGATCCACTCCCCAGGCCTGGGCGAATTTCTTATTGGCAGCCCCAAGGGTTACCGGCTGGTATCCGGTATAGACATTGGGAAGACCGCCCATGTCACAGGCACCCTGCACATTGTTCTGCCCGCGAAGGGGATTGACCCCTGTTCCAATCTTTCCGATATTTCCGGTCAGCATGGAAAGATTTGCCAAGGACTTTACATTATTAACACCATTGGTATGCTGGGTTATCCCCATGCAGTAAACAATAGAGGCTCTATCAGCTTCTCCATACATTTTGGCAAGCGCTTCAATATCTTTGACAGATACACTACAGATTTCTGATGCTTCTTCAACAGTAAAATTATCAATCCCCTGTTTAAACGCATCAAACTCTTCTGTGTTTTGCGCTATAAATTTTTCATCGGCAAGCCCCTTTTCCATGATCACTTTCATCATCCCGTTTAAAAGAGCCACATCTGTTCCGGGCTTATGACGGATATAAAGATCAGCAAAACCGGCAATCTGATTTTTTCTCGGGTCTGCAACAATTAGTTTGGCACCTTTTTCAATGGCCCTGAAAATACGCGTGGCAACTAAAGGATGGGTGGTTGCCGTATTGGACCCGATAATAAAGATGGCATCAGTTGTTTCTAATTCACCCATTGCATTTGTCATTGCTCCACTGCCAAAAGATGCGGCAAGACCTGCCACGGTGGAGGAATGTCACAGCCGGGCACAGTGATCGACACTGTTGGTACCAATGGCAGCTCTTGCAAACTTCTGCATGAGATAATTCTCTTCATTGGTTACCTTGGCTGATGCAAAAAACCCTACAGAATCAGAGCCGTTTGCTTCTTTTATTTCTTTTAATTTCGATACGGTAAAATCCAGGGCTTCATCCCAGGAAACTTCTGTAAGTTTTCCGTCTTTTCTTAACAATGGTTTGTTCAATCTTTTCTCAGACTGAACAAATTGATGGACATTCCATCCCTTGATACAAAGTTTGCCTTCATTTACAGGGCTTGTTTTGCAGGGGGTTGTATGGGTTAATTTTCCATCAAGGGACTCAAGAAAAAGGTTGCATCCACATCCACAATAAGTGCAGGTTGTCAGCGTATTCCTGTAATCCATTATTTTTCCTCTTTATTTAGATCTGTTACTTTTCGGGCGCAGGGCCCATTAAGTTTAAGGGTGATTGTTCATTTTTATTGATCCCGGATGTAAACCCGAACTCAGCATTCATAATCTTTGATGTCTTTTTATATAAAAGCCGCAACGGAATACCAGACGGGCAGGTTTCATCACAAAGACCACAATCAATACACCGGTCTGTCATATGCATGGCCCGGGTCAAATGAAATACCGGAATATCAACCGGAAGCTCGCCTTTTGATATAATATCCTCACATTCAAGGCTGCATTCCCTGCAAAAACACATGGGACAGATATCCCGGCAGCCATAGCATTTTACACATTTTGAAAACTGATTCTTCCAAAAGGAAAACCGTTTTGACAGATCCATGTCTTCCATATCCTGCACACCCTGTTGGGTAATTCCTTCTGTTTTTTCACCTGCCACAAGTTCATCCGGGTATGGTTTTTTGCACTCACACGCTTTTGCAAGTTCTTGTGGGCAGGCGATACCAATGGTCATCACTTTATCCGGCTCAAGCTGATTCAGCCTGTACAGGACATAAAGTCCCCTTTCATCACACCCGCGAACCAGAACTCCAAAAACATCCTCGGGATATTGTCTTGCAATGGTAATAAGAACTTTATTCAGAGGATATCTTGCATCTCCCGGCTTTTTTGTATCACCCAGGCAAAGCGGTTCAAGATCATCCTCTTTTTGAAACAGACATGGGGCCACATGACCATTTGCCATTGCAAGTGCCACAACTCCCTTTACTGAACCATCTGAAAGAAGCTTGCTTATTTTCTGTCTTACTATATCAATCATAAAAATACCTATGTCAGTTAACGGTTAGCTTTTGATAACTGCTAAGCAACATCTTTGGATGTTTGCTTTTTCAATGGTGACGGGCCCAGGGGTTTAAGAACATCAATAAACTCATTGATTTCCTCAACAAATTCAGGCGCCTCAGCTGAGGACACCCATCTGGCCCGAAGCCGATCTTTTTCAATACCACAAAAATCCAGCATCTGGGAAAGAACCGTTACTCGTTTTTCAGCACAATAATTACCATACAGGTAATTGCATTCACTCAAATGTCAGCCACCCACGAAAATGCCGTCAACCCCTTGTTGGAAGGCGCGCAATACATGGTGGGCAGACACGCTTCCAGAGCACATTACCCGGATAATACGAATGTTTGCCGGGTACTGCATACGACTGACCCCAGCCAGGTCAGCAGCGGCATATGCTCACCAGGTGCAAAGAAAACATATAATAGTGGGTTCAAAATTATCGTCGCTCATTTACTTTATTCCTTATAACTATTGTCAAGCAGCCCCGATCTGGGCCAGCAACTGCTCTGGTTTATATCCGCAAAGCTGCGCACTGTGAGACGGACAGGTAGCCGCACAATTTCCACATCCTTTGCAAAGAATTTCATTAATCTCACAGATTCTCTTGTCCCTGTTGTATGTAATGGCTTCATAGGGGCACATGGTAAGGCATGCCTTGCAGCCCACACATGACTCAGGATTAATTTTTGCCACAATGGCGCTTTTCACCAGTTTGTCCTTGAACAAAATGGCTGCCACTCTTGATGCAACTCCCAAACCCTGCGTTCTGGCTTCCGTAGATGTGGCAGGATACCGTCCCGATCCGCAGACAAAAATACCATCTGCTGCAAAATCAAGGGGACGAAGCTTTGCATGGGCTTCTAAGAAAAATCCATTCTGGTCAGTGGGTACCCGCATCATATTGGCAACTGCCGGGGCGTCACTTCTGGGAACAAGGGGAGTTGACAAAACGACAAGGTCTGTATCAAGGTCTATTATTTTGCCGGTAATGCTCTGAAAAAAACTGACCTTTCCTTCCTTGACTTCCGGTGGATTATCAGGATTGTACACATCGAATTGTATCCCTTTTCCCCTGGCATCCCAGAGCATCTGTTCTTTATGGGTGCCATACATCTGCATGTCACGATAAAGGATTCTCACATCAATCAATGGATACTTTTCCTTAACGATCATGGCATTTTTAACACCGATCATGCAGCAGATTCTTGAGCAGTATTCTCTTTCTTTGGTCCTGGCTCCGGCGCACTGGATAAACACAATTCGCCTGGCAGTAAGATCATCTTTTTTAAGCTTTTGTTCCAGCTCCATTAACGAAATCACAGTTTCTCCGTCATACCCGAAAAGCCCTTTCGGGATCAAAGGAACAGCACCTGTGGCCACCACAATACAACCGACCTTGTCTTTAATTAAGCCATTTTGTGTATCAATTTTGATTTCAAAGTTACCAATATAGCCACCCGTCTCTTTAACGATTGCTTTTGTATAACAGGTAATATTGGATCGGGACTGGACATCATCAATAATTTTAGAAAGCAGCGCCCGGGCACTCCCCCCTGTATCCAGTTGATGGACCTGTTGCAAAAGACCACCAAAATTTGATGTTTTTTCAACCAGCATAATGTCCAGGCCCATATCTGCCAGAGCCTGGGCAGCAGACAATCCTGCAATGCCACCCCCCATCACCAGAACCTTTCTTACCAGGGATGATTCAATCTCTTCTTGGGGTTCCAATCCCGCACTTTTTGCAACACCCATTCGGATCAACTCTTTGGCCTTCTGGGTCGCATCATCCCGCTTCCCCATATGAACCCAGGAGCACTGATCCCTGATATTGACCATTTCAAAAAGATAGGGATTGAGACCTGCTTCAGCACAGGAGCTTGAAAACAATGGCTGATGGGTTCTGGGCGAACAGGATGCCACCACCACCCGGTTCAAGTTCTGACCCTTGATGGCTTTTTTAATTTCCACAATCCCGGCTTCAGAGCATGTGTAAAGATTTTCCTTTACATACACAACATTGGGAAGGGTTTTGGCATATTCAGCCACATCGGCACAATCCAGATGTCCGGCAATATTTGAACCGCAATCACAGACAAATACCCCGATTCTGGGTTCTTCATAAAGTATCAAATCATTCATATTCATTTTGGCAACCTTTCTTTACGATGCCTTTTTATTATTTTTTTTCATTATTGCCTGCACAGCCCTTGCAGCAGCAGAACTTGCCTGGGCAACGGATTCAGGAATATCCATGGGACTGTGGGCACACCCGCAAACAAAAATACCCTCCCTTGATGTATCAAGGGGATCGGCAGGCTGGGTTTTAAAGAATCCATAGGCATCCACATCAATGGATAGGGTATCTGCAATTTTCTGTGTACTTTTTACAGGCTCGCAGGCTGTGGCCAGCACGACCAGATCAAAGGTTTCCCTTTTCACTTTTTGTTCCAGGGTATCCTCATAGATCAGAACAGGACTTTCATCTGTATTTTTTGTAATTTCCGCCACACGGGACCGCTTATAAGAAATATTTGAATTATTTCCCCCTCGGACCTTATACACTTCAAACCCTTTACCAACCGCCCTGATATCCATTCCAAAAATAACCGAATGGGTATCATTATCATGTTCATGGGCAATAATGGCTTCCTTGATGGAATGCATGCAGCAATAGCCGTAACAAAAAGGATAAAATCTTAAATCCCTTGATCCCACACACTGGATAAAGGCAAGATTTTTAGCACTTGTAAACCCTTTGGCTTTTTCTTTTAAAGCTTCGAGGGGAGTGGCATTTTCAAGATGAGCTTCATATTTTTTGGCCCATTTGTCTTGATCCTTTTCCAGGTCATCATTGGCATTCAGGCTGCCAGCCTTATAGGCAGAGTAAAATTCAACACTATCCTGACCATGATTCTTTTCAAACCTGTCCAACGCTTTTTGAGATTTCTTTACTTTTTTCTCAAAAACCGCAATCTGGGCCGTCACCTTGCGATCGGACGGACGGTAAATATGGCCTTCCGTGGGCCCGGAAGCAGACAAAAATCGTTCAAATTCCATGGCAGTGATCACATTGTCCAACTGGGTATAACGATATTCCGGCAGTTTAGCCGGGTCAAAAACATCATATCCCGTGGCCACAATGACGGCACCCACTAAAAGCTCCAGAATAGATTCTTTCTGATCAAAATTAATGGCATCTGCTTCACATTTTTTCTGACAGATCCCGCATTTTTTCCCTGTAAGCACCCGACAATGATCCGGGTCTATGACATGGGTGGAGGGTATCCCCTGTGCAAACCAGGAATAGATGGCTTTGCGCTCTGCATGGCCTTCATTATAAAGATCTAAAACACTTGTGGGGCAAATTTCGGTACAGGCGCCGCAGCCCGTACATTTGTCTTCTTCCACAAATCTGGCTTTTCTTCTAATAATGGCCGTAAAATTCCCGGCTTCACCCTCTATCTTTTCAAGCTCGCTGTAAGCCAGAAGTGTTATATTGGGATGTCGACCGACATCCAGCATCTTAGGCGAAAGTATTCAGATGGCACAGTCATTGGTGGGAAAGGTCTTGTCAAGCTGAGCCATTTTCCCACCAATGGAGGCAAGGCTCTCCACAAGGTGAACCCTAAATCCCATCTCCGCCAGATCCAGTGAGGACTGAATCCCGGCAATTCCTCCGCCAAGGACAAGTATATCATTTGTCACAATCTCTACCTCCTGTTACCGCTGTCTATTATATAAACCATCAGGCCACCTTTTTGATATTGGCAGGACCCAGGGCTTTTATATCTTCTGTAAATTCATTTGCAACCCAGGCAAACTTTGTCCCTTCAGCAGAAGAGATCCATTCCAACCTGATTCTCTTTGGATCAATTCCCAGAAGGTTTAAAAATTCACCGGTCATTTGAAACATTTTTTCAGCTTTTACATTACCATCCAGGTAATGACATTCACCCATATGTCAGCCAGAGACTAAGATTCCGTCCGCCCCCTTTTCAAAGGCTTTCAAAATATAATTGGGATTAATCCCCCCCGAGCACATGACCCTGATAATTCTCATATTGGGCGGATACTGGAACCGGCTGACACCTGCAAGATCTGCTGCTGCATAGGAACACCAGTTGCAGGCAAATGTTAAAATCTGTGGATTAAACTCCTTTGACATCTCCAATCCTTTCTATTGATCCAGTGCTGTCTCAACCATGGCCAGCACCTCATTATCATAATGAAAAACACCTGCAGCTCCTGTGGGACAGGCTGCTGCACAGGCTGCACACCCTTTGCAAAGGGCCTGCTGCACTTTGGCAATTTTTACCCCGTTTTCAAGCTCAGCCACCAGTATGGCCCCGAATGCACACGCTTCTTCACAGGCACCACAGCCCCGGCATAAGGCTTCATTCACTTCGGATACCACACCGTCGACGGTGACGCTTTCTTTGGACAATACAACAATTGCCCTTGATGCTGCCGCTTTTGCCTGGGAAATACATTCTTCCACAGGCTTGGGATAATGGGCCGTCCCGGCAAGGAAAAGACCGTCCGTGGCAAAATCCACCGGACGAAGTTTTGCATGGGCTTCCATGAAAAAATTATCATCATTCAAGGTCAGCTTGAACATCTGTGCAAGAACGGTATTATCTTCTGCAATAATGGAAGAGGCAAGCACGACAAAATCTACAGATATAGCAACATCCATGCCCAAAATTCGATCTTTTACCTGGACTATCAATGTGTCTCCATCATCTTTTACCAGAGGTTTTTCTTCAGGATCAAACCGGATAAAAATGATACCCGCATCCCTTGCCTGTTTGTATAACATTTCCCGTTGCCCATAGGTTCTGATATCTCTGTAAAGAATATACACATTCATGTCAGGATTCATTTGTTTGAACATTAATGCAGACTTTATGGAATGGGTACAGCATACTTTCGAACAATATGGCCGGGAGGGTTCCCTTGATCCCACGCACTGGATAAAGACGGCACTATTGCTTCTTTTGATCAGGTACTTGTCCTCTCTGAGTATCGGATCAAGATCAAGATGGGTCATCACCCGTTTATCCTGACCGTATAAATATTCATCCGGCGTACTTGCCTTTGCTCCGGTGGCAATAATGACCGCACCATGCTCAAGGATTGTTTCATTGCTGCTATTACCGATAGTTGTCTTAAAATTCCCTATCAATCCTGTGGTTGATCTGATTTGAAACCCTGTAAAAACTTCTATCAAATCATGGTTTTCAACTTTTTCAATCATTTTTTTGACATTGTCTGCAATGGGCTCACCCTTCCAGGTATTATTCAGGTTCAGGGCATGACCCCCCAGCATGTCAGTTTTTTCAACCAGATAGGTATAAAACCCTTGATCTGCAAGCCCCATAGCGGCTGAGAGACCTGCCACGCCACCCCCTATGACAAGACCTTTCTGGGTAACCCCTACGGTGGGTTGTGTCAGCGGTTTCATTAAAGAGGCTTTGGCAACGGCAATCCG
Source organism: Desulfobacula sp. (assembly GCA_023144585.1). Taxonomy (GTDB): domain Bacteria; phylum Desulfobacterota; class Desulfobacteria; order Desulfobacterales; family Desulfobacteraceae; genus Desulfobacula. The sequence continues at coordinate 10,732 of JAGLFI010000008.1, forward strand.
AACCAGGTCCTTGGATTTTGCTGTGGCAAGCTCGGGTTCTTTTGAGTGAACCCAGGAGCACTGGTTCCTGATATTAGCCATTTCAACGAGATACTTATTGAGACTAGAATCTCTCAATGTTTCCTGAAAAAGTGCTTCATGTGTCCTTGGTGTGCAAGCGGCAATGACGATCCGGTTCAGGTTGTTCTCTTCAATGACCTTCTTCATCTTGTCCTGTGTATCCTGGGAACAGGTAAACATGTTTTCTTCAACATAGGATACATTGGGTAATGTTCTTGCATATTTCGCCACTGACGGGACATCAACGATTCCACCGATATTTGTTCCGCAATTACAGACAAATACGCCGACACTGGGTGTCTCGTTTATAATATCCTTTTCTTTGGGATATTCCTTCAAGCTTGTGAGCGTGCCCCTAGCCTTTGAAAGCATGGCCCCTGCATCACAGGCAGCAGCACTGGCCTCCATAACCGACATGGGAATATCCTTGGGTTCCTGGAGTGCACCGCACACATAAAACCCCTCTCTTGAAGTGCTGACCGGTGAAAAACTGGACGTTTCAATAAAATTATTGAAATTGAGTTCGATTCCAAATTCTCTGACCTGCGCTGCCAGAGCCTTTGGGGTTTCCATTCCAACGGACAAAACTACCATATCAAATGTTTCAACACGATTTTGCCCCTCTTCTGTCACATAGGTACAGATAAGCTTTTTGTCCTCATTTTCCGTAATGGTATGAATCCTGGACCGGATAAACCGAACACCTTCATCTTTTGCGCGGTCATAATATTTCTCAAAATCTTTTCCATAGGTCCTCATATCCATTAAAAATATAGAAGCTTCAAACTCACCGGATATATGATCCTTGGCCATCATGGCTTCCTTGACCGCATACATGCAGCAGACAGAAGAACAATACTGATGCTCGCATTTATTCTGATCCCTTGACCCCACACATTGAAGCCAGGCAACTTTTTTGGGTTCTGCCTTGTCCGGGTAACATTCAATATGACCGGAGGTCGGACCGCCTGCAGATAAAATTCTTTCAAACTCCATACTGGTCACTACATTAGGAAATTTTGAATACTGAAGATTATCAAGATTTGAAGGATCAAAGGGTTTGAACCCGGCTGCCATGATGACAGACCCCACATTCAGGGTGATGATTTCTTCTTTGTCATCATAGTTGATGGCGCCCGCAGGACAAACCTTTGCACAGATTCCGCATTTATCTTTAAGCAGTTTTAAGCATCTTGACGGATCAATGACATATTTTAACGGCACAGACTGGGGATACGGCACATAAATGGCTTTTTTTTTATCAAGCCCTTCATTAAACTCATCCGGCGTTTTCCCGAGGCATTTTTTAGTACATTCTCCACAGGCAATGCATTTATCCATATCCACATACCGGGGAGCCTTTTTAATTAATACGGTAAAGTCACCCGCCTCACCGTCAATCTGTTGAACTGTGGAAAGGGTGTGAAGTTGAATATTTAAGTGCCGGCCGACCTCGACCAGTT
>JAGLFI010000080.1 GCA_023144585.1 Desulfobacula sp.
TCAAGTATGGTTTCAAGCATTTTAACCCCGGTCTGCAATTGGTCTTTATCATTTGAAACCATATCAACGAGAAGTACAGCGATAAGCCTTGTTCCAACGGATGTTTTGGTTTTATATTTGATGGCTTTAATATACTCTTCATCAAAATGCTCAAGCGCCATCAAAGAAGGCCCCTTTGGTGGAAATGTTTTGAAAAATGCTTTGGAGATATCTGCGATTACCAGCCCTGCCTGGCTCATATCATTTCCAAAAAATTCTATGCAAAAGGTCTTTTTAAATTGGAATTCAGGATACAAAATGAACCTGGCAGAGGTAATAATGCCGTCACATCCCTCTTTTTGAATACCAAAAAGCCCGTTCAAGGCCTTATTGGTAACATCTTTGCCAAGGCCCTTTTTACGCAATTGATTTCCTTTTAGGGTAATCGTATGAATCAATTGACCTTCCTGATGATAAATATCAAAAACAACAGTATCCTCAGGAAGTATTTTTCTTAAGGGATGATCTTTTCTCTTAACAGTATAGGACACCCCTCAGTCCAGTGCCGGCACCCCTTGGGATGATATGAAGCCCTAAGTTTTCAATCTTTATTACAAGCCTTGGCACCTGGGATTCCTTATAAGGCCGCAGGACTGCAACAGGCGGATAAAGTCGCCAGTCAGTGGCATCGGTTACATGGGCTGTAATATTAAACGGATCAAAATAAATATTGCTCTTGCCAATAATAGGTGACAGATGCTTTAAAATTCGATTTTGGTCAGTCCGGGCACTTCTGATTTTTTTTAAAAGCCTGTTCAGTTCAATTTTACACTGTTCGAGGATAAGAAGAACATTTTCCTGGCTGGCATTATTTTCAATAATAGTAAGATCGTTTTTAAATTCAGCAAACAATCGCTTTCTTTGGTTTGGATGCTCAACAAGTTCCTGGAAAAAAAAAGAATTTCTTTGAATTATAAAAAGATCCCCCATAAACCTGTAAAGGAGTCTGGAGGATCTGCCGGTATCTTTTTTGGACTCAAGTTTCTTAATAACCTTGAGCAGTTTAGATCCAAAAAGATGTTTGATTATCTGGTCATCGTCGGCTGCGGTGTAGTTGTAGGGTATCTTTCTTTTTGGATCTACCATTGCTACAATTCAAAGGTTGTCATACGGATGACAAGCTCCAGGTCTTCAATCTCTTTTACAACTTCAGGAGAAATAGGGGTATCTGTTCTCAGGAATATAATATTTCTCTGACCGTCTTCTTCTCTACCCACCATCATACGGGAAATATTAATATTATGCTTTCCCAGGATCACACCCATGGAACCGATGGAACCGGGTTTGTCAACATTATAAATCAAACTGAGATGCCCCTGGGGGATGACCTCTAATCGGAATTTATTAATCCTGACAATTCTGGCATCATCCTTTCCGAAAATAGTCCCTTCAAGGATATTGGTTTCTTCCTGGGTGACGACGGTTATCCGGATAAGATTTAAAAAATTCCCGGCTTCCTTTGAAGTAGATTCTGAAATTTTAATTCCCATTTCATTGGCAAGAGAAATCGCATTCACGGAATTGACCTCATGCTGAACAAATTGAGCCAGCAATTCTTTAATTCCTGCTATGGTAATGGGTTTTAAATCTAGATCAGGGAATTTACCAATATATTCGATAGCGACTTCTTTGACCCCGCCCTTTGTGATCTGAGCCTGCATTTTCCCCATTTTCTCTGCAAGATATAAAAAGGGTTTGAGCTGCTTTAACACTTCTCCTGTGACGGATGGAACATTTACTGCATTAATGACGGTATCGTGCAGCAAGTAGGCAATAATCTGATTTGCTGCTGCAACAGCAACATTTGTCTGAGCCTCTCTGGTGGATGCACCAAGATGGGGAGTAGCGATGACCTGATCAAGTGTTAACAATGGATGCTCTCCTGGAGGTTCGGTGAAAAACACATCAAGGGCGGCTCCTGTCACCTTACCCGATTGGATGGCATCATAAAGGGCAGACTCATTAATAATCCCTCCCCTTGCACAATTGATGACCATGACACCGTCTTTCATTTTAGAAAATGCTTCAGCATCCAGCAAATCAATAGTGGCATCCATTTTAGGAACATGAATGGTGATGTAATCAGATTGTGCATACAATTCATCTAAAGAAACATATTCAAACCCCGCCTTTTCAATATGCTCAGAAGAAATATTGGGATCAAATACAATGACTTTCATTCTCAAACCTTTTGCAAGGTTGGCAGCAATGGAGCCGATATTACCAAATCCGATCACACCGAATATCTTGTTACTGATTTCCCTTCCCTGGAGCAGTTTTTTGTCCCACTTGCCTTCCTTCATGGACTGGGTGCCGCGTGGAATATTCCTTGTCAGCGCCATCATCATGGCAATGGCATGCTCGGCTGTGGTTACCGTATTTCCACCCGGGGTATTCATCACCGCCACACCCTTTATTGTGGCCTCATCAATATCCACATTGTCAAGCCCGATCCCTGCTCTTGCAATAACTTTTAAATTTGTCGCCGCTTCAAGAATTTCTTTTGTAACTTTCGTGGCACTCCTGATGGCCAGAGCATCGTATTGGCCAATAATTTGTTTAAGCTCCTCAGGAGCCAGCCCTGTTTTTACATCAAGCTCAATGCCTTCCTGATTTTCAAAAATTTCAAGACCTGCGTCACCCATTTTATCACTGACAAGAACTTTCATTATTTATTCTCCTTTTCAAAAGATTCCATAAATTGTACTAACGCTTTAATACTTTCCATAGTTGCTGCATTATAAATAGAAGCCCTGCACCCGCCAACCGATCTATGCCCTTTAAGTCCGCCAAAACCATTTTCAGTCGCCTCAACAACAAATTGCTTTTCCAAGTCTTCGCCTGGCAGCCTGAAGGTAACATTCATTAAAGATCTTGAATATTTTTGGGCTGTGGTTCTGTAAAAGGAAGAGGAATCGATAAAATCATATAAAAGATCTGCTTTTTTAATATTATATTCTTCCATCTTTTCAATCCCGCCCATCTCTTCTTCTATCCACTTTAGCACAAGATCAATGGTGTATATTCCAAAACAGGACGGTGTGTTATACATGGAGTTTTTTGATGCATAAGTAGAATATTTCAGCATGGACGGCAGATCTTCTTTTGCCATATCCAGCATATCCTGCCTGATAATCACTATGCAGGTACCCGATGGCCCAAGATTCTTTTGAGCCCCGGCATATATTAAACCAAATTTTTCCATATCAAGGGGTCGTGAAAAGATATCTGAAGACATGTCACAGATAATTGGCACACCATTTGTATCGGGAAATTCATGAAACTGGGTTCCCTTAATAGTATTATTAGATGTCATATGAACATATCCGGCATCTTTTGAGAATTGAATATTTTTTGGAATATATGAAAAATCCTTATCTTCGGAAGAGGCAACAATAGTATAATTCTTTTTTTGAATCTGTGCTTCTTTTATTGCCTTGGTTGACCAGGTTCCGGTATTAATATAGTCAGCCGTATCATCCTTTGAAAGAAAATTCATGGGAATCATGGCAAATTGAAGAGATGCCCCGCCTTGCAAAAAAAGAACATGAAACCTGTCATCAAGCTTTAAAAGTCTTTTTGCCCGCTGGACGGCATCATTGATAACATTATCAAAATAGGAAGACCTGTGACTGATTTCCGTAATGGACATACCCGACTGATCAAAATTTAAAAAAAAGGATTGTATTTCTTCCAAAACCTGTATGGGTAAGGCAGCAGGTCCGGCATTAAAATTAAAAATTCGTTTATCTGTCATTTGTTTTTCCTTTATATTATAGGTAAATGTTTGAACAAAACCTGAAAATTTTTCTGAGCATACGCTCCTCTTCGAGCCGAGTACAAGGCGGGTGATGATTTTAACCGGAGGAATACATTGAGTCTTTCGAGAATTACTCGATTTATAAGATTGGTTGAACCCAACGCAGTAATCGGAAAAATTGGCGGTTTTCGTTCAAACATTAGTTGTGCTCTCTTGTCTTATGAAACTGAATCTGCGGCCAATCTTCCATGGTGAATCCCAGTTGATAAACACTTGTCGTCAAAAAGGTCAGACAGCCTTCAGAATCCAGAGTCAGATTAGATTCATTTTTCTTTTTAAACTCCTTGAATATTTTTTCATCTTCACCTGTTACCCACCTTGCAACGGACAAATCAATGGTTTCATAATTGGCATTCACATTATATTCCGCTTTAAGCCGCGCCATGGTCACATCAAACTGCAGCACGCCCACGGCACCGATAATATGCATATTGCCGACCAAAGGCTTGAACACCTGTATGGTTCCCTCTTCTGAAAGTTGAGTCAGCCCCTTTGTAAGCGCCTTTGCCTTTAGAGGATCTTTGAATATCACCCGTCGGAAATGCTCGGGTGCAAAATTGGGAATACCTAAGAATTTTAAAGATTCTTTGGAAGTAAAGGTGTCCCCGATTTTAATAGTTCCATGGTTGTGTATCCCGATGATATCGCCTGGATAGGCTTCTTCCACATTATTTCTTTCCTGGGCCATAAAAATAGTTGCATTGGAAATTTTAATCTCTTTTCCGATCCTGTGGTGTTTTACTTTCATTCCTTTGGTAAATTTACCTGAACAGATCCTGAAAAATGCAATACGATCTCTGTGTTCAGGGTTCATATTGGCCTGAATTTTAAATGTAAACCCTGAAAATGCATTTTCATGAGGTTCAACATCCCTTGTAGCCGTTGGCCGTTTCCCTGGTGCAGGTGCGATTTCAACAAATGCATCCAGCATCTCTTTTACACCGAAATTGTTAATGGCAGAGCCAAAGAAAACGGGTGTCTGAGTACCATTTAAATATAAATCAAGGTCAAAAGGATCTGATGCGCCAACAATTAAATTCACATCTTCCCTGAGTTGTTCTGCCTGTGTTTCAGATATGAGTTCATCAAGCCGTGAATCACTAAGATCGCTAATGAATACCCCATCATCATCCCTGGGCGTATACCCAGGAGAAAAGATGCCCAATTCCTTTTTTTCCAGATTATAAACACCTTTAAATCTCTTACCCATACCAACAGGCCAGGTCAAAGGAATGCACTCAATCTGTAGTTTATCCTCAAGATCTTCAAAGATATCAAGTGGCTCAAGGCCTTCACGGTCCAGTTTATTAATAAAAGTTATAATGGGAGTATTGCGCATCCTGCAGACTTCCATCAATTTTTGGGTCTGGGGTTCAACCCCTTTTGCATTATCGATTATCATGACGGCACAGTCCACAGCGGTCAAAACTCTGTAGGTATCTTCAGAAAAATCCTTATGCCCGGGTGTGTCCAGAAGATTAATCTCATATCCTTTATACGTAAACTTCATAACAGAAGAAGACACACTGATTCCTCTTTCCTGTTCAATGAAAAGAAAATCACTGGTAGCAGCTCTTGCGATCTTTCTGGATTTAACAGCACCGGCCTGCTGTATGGCTCCGCCAAACAGCAGCAGCTTTTCAGTTAAAGTTGTTTTTCCTGCATCAGGATGGCTGATGATGGCAAATGTTCTGCGCTTATTTATTTCCCTTAAAAGGGTTTTCTCACTATTTTTTGAATTCATGAACCAAAGAATTCCTTATATTACAAATTTTAAGGATGGAAATTTAACAGTATTTTATCTATTAATCAATAGATAAAATATTTTATTACATCTATTTTTTAATGATTTCAGCTTATTAGAAGAGAAAATTCGATTTATGTTTTCCGCAATTACCCGTATTCAACTAGTAGTTATCTTCAGATTATTTCTCGTTTTTTTGTCTCTTTCTTATTTTAAAAAAATCATAAATGCCCAGGGCAGCAAGACAGCACTTAAAACCTTATTAAAGGTGGCATGTTCCATCATCTCAGGATCAGTTGTCATCCAGCCGTCCCAGAAGCACCATAAACCAAACCCGATTAATAAAACAGTAAAAACATAGGG
>JAGLFI010000081.1 GCA_023144585.1 Desulfobacula sp.
GCAGAATGGCTGTTCACCGTATCCTGGATATATAAAGGGGTAATTTCAAGCTTGTGGCAAATTCTTCGCACCATCAGCATCAAATAGGCAACATCAATACCAAAGGGACAGTACATGGCGCACCGCTTACAGACATTACATTCCGTTTGGGCAATATGAACAGCTCTTCTGAGAAAATCTATTGATACTTCCCCCTTTTTCTCCAGCATTTCCCAGATGGTCTGTTTTACCTTTCCTGCCGGGGAAAAGGACGGATCACGGTCATTTGAGAGGAAATACACACAGGCTTCCGCACAAAGACCGCAGTGCATGCATGTCTCAACATACGCTTTAAACCTGGGTCCGGTCTCGTCCTGAAGCACCTGGTTAATGGTATTTTTTATTCTTTCGGGGGTAAGCCTGGCCAACCCGGCTTCAACAGCTTTATCTGTACATTTTTCTTTCACAATATTTGATTCATCCTTTGTTTTTATCTTATTTGGCATTTTCATCTCCTTATAACTGATTACCAGTCTTTTGCATGTCTCACATTTCCGAATTCAGATCCCATGTAAGCCCTTGTTAACGGGGCAACAATCATATGGGAGAATCTTGAGAACGGTATGAGAATAAGCATAATCTCACCTGAGATCACATGAGCTATGACCATCCATCTGTATAAAAAAAACTGGTGATATGCCAGAAAGCCTGTAATAAAAGGCAAAGCAACAATTAAAATTAAGACGTAATCTTTAAAGGATGTTAAATACTTGACTTCCGGGATCTTCTGCCTGCGAATGGCAAAAAAGACCAGTGCAAGGATAACGATAACAGTTAATATATCGGCCAGGCCGTCATCCAGCGCCATCCAGGAGACCTGAAAAGCTTCATTGAGCAGAACAATATGGGACATCAAAAAAATCGGAACAATAAAGAGCAGCAGATGGAAAATATAGGATATTGAATAAAAAATCGGGCTCTGTCTTGTACTTTGGGGAAAAAATGGTATTAACCAGGCAAAAATTGATCTTAAGCTGTGTTTCAGGGTCAAATAGGAATAAACATATGACTCCCTGGCATTCACATCTTTGATAATCATTACAAGTTTAAATATCAGGCCGAGGATGAAAATCGAAAAAGCAATCCAGACCATTGGTCCCATAATAAAATCTATAAAGGCATTCATATTTATCTCCTTTGAAAGAACATCCTTTTATAAAATCTTGTCTATTGACATGATCTTCCGTTGATACACACCGTTCTTTACTGCTTTTTGTAGAATTTTTGTATTATCAGGACTGATGACCGGTGTCGCCATAAAATCATATCCAGTGGGAATCACTATATTGTTTACAGCCAGAAAATATTGACCATTTTTTTCAATTACAACTGAAACAATATTACCATCCGAGCTGATACACGGATGAAACACCTTATCTGCCGCAAGATTCCATTTTTTTTGATTGACTGCAAGCGTCCAGGTTTCCTTATCTTTGAGAACGGCAACCAGAGTAGAACCATCTTTGGAATAAAAAAGTTCTGAAATCATCTGATCCGCTGTCATATCCCAGGTTCTATCATTTTCAGCAATGGTCCATTTGCCAAACTTGTCCGATGCAATGGCGGCAATATTCCCGGTCTTTTGTGAAACCACAAGCTTCCAGATCTGGTTGTACCGGGTCTTCCAGAAAGGTTGATCGTCTTTATAAATCGCCCATTTTCCGCCTTGTTTTACCGGTGCGATGACTGAACTTGTTCCAGAAAGGAACACCGGTTGCCATACGGATTGGAATTTCTTATCCCAGGCAGTATCATTAACGACAATGGTATAGTTGCTTCGATCAAGGCGGACACCATAGGCAACATTTTTGCCGGTTAAATCAAAACTGATATCCCAAATGTTAAAAAAATTCTTCTCGATTGCCTTTCCATCAACTGCACAAGAAAAAATCCCTTGTTTAAAAACTTCAATTTCTGCCTGTGCCATTGGTGTCACCTGCACGACAGCGGCAACGGTGCCGGTATCACTCAACACCATTTCATTGATATTATCATACATTTGATCCCAGAGTTTATCATTGACAGCCATTCCATATTTCATATCTGTTTGAACGGCCAGACTCAGGCTTGAACCGTCTCGATTTATCTGTAAATTCCAGATAAAATCAAACCAGTTCTCCCATTCAGTGCCATTGATGCTCAATGTCCATTCCTCGTCACTGCTGACACAGGCAGCAAACTTTCCATCAGGCAAAGGTCTTAACCCCCAGGCCTTATCATATTCCTTATCCCAGGCGTCACCATTTTCACACACTGTGAACACGCCTTCCTCGACATTTACAATGCTTGCAATGGTTTCTCCATCCGGACTGACATAAGGTTCCTCCACCCAGACAAACCGGTCTTTCCACTCCCGGACAGGTACTTCCTTTAAATCCGTACTCCAGTCAAAAGATTTGCTTTTTTCCATTTTTATCTCCGAATTTTCTGATAAACGCTCATTATCTTTCAGATTCGTTACTCATTTTATTAATTCGTTAATAATTATATCCAACGATGTTATTGTCAAGGGTTTTTCAATGAAGCGGTCTATTCCGGCTTTAAGTATTTCAAGTTTAAGCTCGTCATTGACAATTGTAGCCATCAGAATTCTTGTGATACCCGGATCATTCTTTGCAACCAGATTCAAAAATTCAATGCCGTTCATGTCCGATAAAAAATAATCTGAAATCACCATGTTAATTTTCTGATATTTGAGAGCATTCAATCCTTCAGATGCAGATTGAAATATTAAAAGGTCCATATGGCTGCTGTCAAAAAAGACTTTCAAGGAATCACGAATATGCTCATCGTTATCAATAAACATAATCTGAGGTAATTTTTTATACTTTCCAGCCATTTGATCCTGATAATAACCTGATATTAAATTGTTAAATACCTTATGGCACTTTAATGCTAAAAAAATAATCTTAAATCAATTTTAAGCAAAGCAGAAACCATGCCAGAAAATAATTTATGAATTTAAGCTATAAAACCAATATATTAGAAGGGTTTAAGATGAACGACCATTTATGAATTTTTCAATATTTATAAAAAATATGAAAATAATTTAGAAAGATTGCTAAATTTAGAAAATTTTAAAAGTGTGGTAGTCAGCAAGAATCTTTAAGCACAAGATTGTTGCGATGAATGATTTCATCATAGTGTTTACCGCCAAGACATGCCTCTATCTGGGTGGTTTTTAACCCCTTTATCAAATTGATATCAAAAGACCTGTAATTAACCAGACCAGTTCCGATGATTTCATTGGAAAGCGTCTTGAAAGAAACAGCAGCACCTTCTTCAAAGTCTCCCTCTACTGCGACAACTCCTATGGGAAGCAGGCTTTTCCCATTCTGTCTGACCGCATGGACAGCACCTTCATCAATAACAATACTTCCTTTGGGAGCAAGTGTATGAGCAATCCAGCATTTTCGACTGGCCATTTTTTCTTTTTTGGGAACAAAGTATGTGCCATGGGCTTCACCGTCAAAAAGATGCAGCAATATATTGGGTGTATCCCCCCTGGCCACTATCATTGGGATGCCGGCTGAAGTGACTTTCCGGGCAGCCTGGATTTTACTGAGCATTCCTCCGGTGCCCAGTGTCCCGGGGATTCCACTTGCAAATTCTTCAATTTCCTTTTTAAAACTTGTCACCTTTGGAATCAACATTGCATCGGAAAATTGCCTTGGATCTTTATTATACAACCCGTCAATATCAGTTAAAATGAATAAAAAATCAGCATCCATCAGCAGGGTGATCATGGCTGCAAGATTGTCATTATCCCCTAATTTTATTTCCTCAACCATGATGGTATCATTCTCATTAACGATGGGTACAACTTTCCAGTTAATCAGAGTATTTAAAGTATTTCTTGCATTCAGATACCGTTTGCGGTTATTCAAATCTTCAGCAGTTAAAAGAATCTGGGCAACCTTTTTATTACACGTAACAAAACTTTTTTCATAGGCATTCATCACACCGCTCTGTCCAACGGCTGAAATTGCCTGACGTTTTGGTATCTCATCCGGGCGGCGTTCCATTCCCATTCTTCTGAGGCCTGCTGCCATTGCCCCGGATGATACTAAAATCACCTCAATCCCTTTGTCCATCAGAACACTGATCTGGGTGGAAATGGATTCAATCACTTCCAGATTCAAACTATTCTTTGCTGTGATCACATTACTGCCTAATTTCACAACCACCCGTCTGGCAGTGATCAATCGTTGTTTTGGCATAATTCGTCTCTAACAAAACTCTTTATTTAATGGTTTATGTGTAAATGCTTTAGCCGTCTTGCCTGTATAATCTTTTACCATATGGCCATCACCCATCAGCCGCCACTGATAGATCATAAGACCTTCGAGACCGACAGGCCCCCTCGCATGAATTTTATGGGTGCTGATGCCCACCTCAGCGCCCAGACCAAACCTGAACCCGTCAGCAAACCTGGAGCTGCAATTCCAAAATGCATCTGCTGTATCTGTATGATCCATAAAATAAAGAGCTCTTTTTTTATCTCCTGTAACAATCACATCGGTATGGCCTGAACCGTATTGATTAATATGGGCCACCGCTTCTTTCAGGGAAGGAACTACTTTAATAGAAACAATTAAATCAAGGTATTCGGTTTGCCAATCTTCTTCATTAGCTGCTTCAACATCAATAATTGCACCCGTGTTTTCGCATCCATAAATTTTTACACCCTGCTCTTCTAATTTACTTTTTAAAACCGGAAGTATGTCTTGTGCCAGGGTTTCATGAACCAGAATGGTTTCTGTGGCATTACAAACCGCCACATACTGGCATTTACTGTCTATGGACAGATCAATTGCCATCTTTGGATCGGCAAACCGGTCAATATAAAGATGACAAATCCCATCTGCATGTCCCAAAACAGGAATGACCGTATGATCCATGATATACCGCACAAATTCATTACTGCCCCTTGGAATAATCAGATCCACTGAATTTTCAAGTTTTAACATCTGGTCCACATCATTTCGTGTTTCAAGCAATCCCAGCCAGCCATCGGGTAGTCCCGCATCAACACCGGCCCTGGAAATAATGGCTGCCAGAATCTGATTGGTGTTTGACGCCTCACTGCCACCTTTAAGCAAAACTGCATTACCGCTCTTCAAGCAAAGAGCCGCAATCTGCACCAGGGCATCGGGACGGGATTCAAAAATCACACCAATCACACCAATAGGTCTGCTCACCTTAAAAAGTGTAAGCCCTTTATCCAGTTCTGTGGCTTTCAAAGTCTTTCCCACCGGATCTTCCAATTTTATCAGGCTTGCAATCCCTCCACATGCTTCTGATATTTTAGCGAGGTCAAATTTCAACCGCTTCATCAAAGGTGCTTCAAGATCATCTTTTCGAGCCTGTTCAATATCATTTTTATTGGCTTTAATGATGAGATCCATATTATCTTCTAAAGTCTTAATAATATTGTCCAGTGCGCTGTCTTTTATATCACTTGGAAGTGCTGACATAAAAATTGCAGCCTTTTTACATTGAGAAGCGGTTGATTGAATATTCATTTTTTAATCCTTTATTTTCTTTTCAATATTTGAAGCAAGAGTACACGGCACTCGTTGAGGGGACTTGTCGGCATTTTTGCTTAAATTATTTTACACAGAAAAATATATTAATAATTAATTATCAAAAAAACAAGATTTTACTTAGCTATCAGCCAGTTTTAACAATTAATTTTCAGTTGTGTCCGGTTAGGAAATTGCATGAATAAAAGAATACGATAAAAGTCATTTTTTACTTGACATAGGCAATAAAATATTTTTGCCGACTTTGTTATAACCAATTATTATAACAAAGGAAATTGACAAACATGCGCTCACTTGATATCCGAAAATTATATCGTGACTCTCGATCATACACTCAATATATTTCAC
>JAGLFI010000082.1 GCA_023144585.1 Desulfobacula sp.
CTTGTATTCATGAGTCGTACATTCACATCTTCGGATTCAATACCGCTGGTAATAGACCGGGCCATTTTGGTTGTGCTTTCCCACATGGAATCAAAAATGACAACTACCTTGTTTGCCGGTTCCTGTTTGGACCATTTGTCATAGAGTGTAATGATTTTAGACGGGTCGTCTCGCCAGATAATACCATGGTCCGGGCAGATCATATTGATCTTCAGGTTCATTTTTGCAACATCTTTTAACAGTGTCTGTACCCTGGGTGAGAAATGAAGGAGAATATTGGCATAGTACTTTCTTGCATGAAGGATGATTTCATCTCCAATTTCATCATCAAAGAACATGTCACCGGCATAGTGCTGTCCAAAAGCATCACTGGAAAACAAAATGGCCTCATCCACAAGGTAGGTGAACATACTGTCCGGCCAGTGAAGCATTTTTGTCTCAATAAAAGAGAATGTTCTGTTCCCCAGCTTAAGTTCATCACCGGTTCCCACAACCTGGAAATTGAAATCCTCATTTAAATTGCTTTTCAGATTTTTAGCCCCCATTTTTGAACAATAGAGGGGTTTTTCTATTCCGATTTTATGCATGATTTTGGGAATGGATCCGGAATGGTCCAGTTCTGCATGGTTGCTGATAACGGCATCGATTTTTTTGGGATCAATAATTCTGCTGATATTGGATATCAATTCTTTCCCAAACTTTTCTTTTACTGTATCAATGAGAATATTTTTTTCACCCAGTATTAAAAATGCATTATAGGTTGTACCTTCATATGTTGAATAGCCGTGAAAGTCTCTCATGTCCCAGTCACGGCACCCAACAGAATATATTCCGTCAGCTATCTCAATGGGTTTATACATTTATTTTTTATCTCCTATATAATTTAGATGATAATCAACTTAAATATTCACTAAATTCATTTTAGTGATTTTAACTGCTTTCAAACTTAATGCAAAGAATATGCCTTAAGTTTGAGTTTTTTCTTCCAGAGAAAAAGGATTTTAACTTGAAGATTATTATAGTATAAGATACGTAAAATCAATGAATTATTTGTTGAATAGAGTATAATATGAGTTATAATATTTATATAAAAAAATCAAAAATAAAAACACCCGTTGAAATACTTTTTTCGTGGCATGCGGTAAATGGAGCTATTTCACGATTGACACCGCCATGGGCACCCTTAAAAATGATTTCGCACAAAGGTAAGGGCATCCAAAAGGGAGTAAAAATAGCCTTCAGACTCAGTATTTTTAAGATACCCATGATCTGGGAGGCACAGCATATAGAATACCAGGAAAACAAATTGTTCAAAGACCGTCAGATAAGAGGTCCATTTTCCAAATGGGAACATACCCACAGGTTTACAGCGGACGGCAAAGAAAATTCAACCATGGAAGATATACTTGAATTTAAATTGCCGTTTGGATTTTTAAGCCGGCCATTTTACGGGTTTGCCAAAAAAGAGTTTGAAAGAATGTTCAGGTACCGGCACCGGGTGCTTAAATATGATCTTGAACATCATGTGGACAAAATCCCAAAAAAAAGAATCCTTATTTCCGGTGCCAGTGGAACCATAGGCAGTACATTGGTCCCGTTTTTGAGAACCTGCGGTCATGAGGTGATCCGGCTGGTTCGAAAAAAAGATAACCTTTTAGAGGATGAACTTTTCTGGGATCCTTACAAGAACATACTTGATCTTGAGACTGCAGGACACTTTGATGTTGTCATCAATTTAAACGGTGTTGATATTTCAAGGGGAAGATGGACGGATAAACAAAGAAAAAAGATTGTTGACTCCAGAATCATTCCCACACGGCTGCTTGTAAAAAAAATGTCAAACCTTAATCAAAAACCCGGGGTCTTTATTTCTTCTTCTGCCATCGGGTATTATGGTGAAGGTAAAGATAAGGTATTAACCGAGGACAGCGGTATGGGAGATAGTTTTATTTCCAGAGTTTGCAAGCAGTGGGAAGATGCATCTGTTAATGCTCAAAGGTCGGGAATCAGGACCATTCAACTCAGGATCGGAGTGGTGCTTACCCCGGCCGGCGGTGCTTTGGCCAGAATGGAATTGCCGTTTAAAATGGGCTGTGGGGTGAAACTCTCCCATGGCAGACAATATATGAGCTGGATCAGTATGGATGATACAGTGTCAGGTATCCTGCATATATTGGGTCATCCTGAACTCCAGGGACCAGTAAATCTGGCAGCCCCGAATCCTGTTACCAATAAGGAGTTTTCACAGACACTTGCTAAGATTTTTTCAAAAAAATTATTTTTTACTATGCCAAAATTTATAGCCCTGGCTTTATGGGGAGAAATGGGAAAAGAAACCCTTTTGACCAGTGCGCGGGTGAGACCTGGGAAACTTTTGGATAATGGATTCTCGTTTCAACATGAAACACTTTTACCTGCACTGAAAGATATGCTTGGCAGATAAGGTCTAACCTCTTTAAATAAAAAAATAATAATACAAAAAAAAATCAGGTAATTCTCAAATGAATATCAAATTAAAAATACTATTTTCTATGTTAATAATCACAGCCCTTATTTTTGGATTTATTCATATTTATTTCCCGGCAGAAAATTATAGTTTTGAAAGGCTTCATATTTTTCTTTTTAATCTTTGTACCGGCGGCACCATCCTTTTATATTACACACAGGGCAGGGTGAAAACCTCAAAAACCATTAAGTTCTTCTTCCTGTGCTCATTAATTTATGCTTTTTCCGCCTTTTTTAAACTCTATTCTATTACCATTCTAATCTCTATTCCGTTGTTTGTACTGGTGGAAAAAATTCGAATTGAAAAATTTTCACTGATTCCAATACAGTTTATCAGTTCCAAAGAACCGGTATCAGAAAAATTTCATCAGGCATCTTTGTTGTGCCTTTCCACGGGTATTGTAATGGCGTCCCTGGTTATTTTGAATAATGAATATTTCAAGTTTGTTACCATGGAAAAGCTGACCCTGAACACATTTTTCCTGGGATTTTCTTTTCCCTTGTCATTGATCACACTTTCTCTGGTCTTTTCAATGTTAAAAAAAATAGAAGGATCATCCGCCAGGATAATTATGGATGTTTGTTTCTGGACCATTACCCTTGAGGTTATTATTTTCTTTGTTTTTATCTTATTTGAAAAGTTTATCCCCCAGATTTTTGTAACAGCCGCACTTTTTACAGCCGTAATTATGGTGTTTTTACTTTATACAAATTTTGCAGATAAAATTCAGCAGAAACTCTTTTTAACCTCAGGAATCGGATTTCTGATTTTAACGGCCATTTCAGGCATCGTATATATCTGCATTCAGATGTCTGACGGATATGATCCCCAAAAAATAAAATGGCTACTTCATATGCATGTGTTTGCCTCTTTATACGGCTGGAACCTTTGCGGCCTGTCCATTATCTGCAGGTTTGATGATTTTCCCATAAGACTGCATTCTGTCACAGTGATATGTATCCACTGGCTGACGGTTATTGTTCTTGCCCCTTTGGGCGTCTTCTACGGCTGGTTTGCAATTTTTGCCATTATTGGATATTCTTTTATTACACTGACACTGTTTTTCAGCAGTAATAAGAGGAAAATTACACATGAGTAACATGGAAAAATTGAATCGGTTTTTAACTCTTTTTTCAGGCAGCTCAAAAGTGCTTGTGGTGATCAACGCTGATCCCGATGCCATTGCCAGTGCCATGGCAATTAAAAGACTGTTGTGGCGCGAGGTCAGTGAAGTTACCATTGCCCATTTTAACAAGATAAGCCGGCCGGATAATCTTGCTATGATTGAATATACTGAACCGGGTCTGGTGGCGCTGGATGATATAAAAAAAGAAGAGTTTAATTCATTTGTGGTGGTGGACTCCCAGCCCGATCATAATGAACGGTTTGCCGAATTTAACTATAATGCCATTATCGATCACCATCCTTTTACCTGTGAGGATGCAGCATATGTTGATATCCGACCGGATTATGGTGCTTGCTCCACCATTATGACACAATACCTTAAGGCAAAGAAAATAAAACCCTCTCCCAGACTTGCCGCAGCCCTGATGCTGGGAATTAAAACCGACACATCTGATTTTACACGGCAGGCAAATCTGAAGGATATCAAGGCATTTCAATACCTTTATCAGTTTGCGGACAATAATATTGTTACCAAGGTTGAAAGAACGGCATTGACCAAGGAAGATCTCGATTTTGTAGGACATGCCATAAAACAAAGAAAAGTGATTAACAACCGTGTCTTTTTCCATGCGGGAAACATTACCAAACCCGATGAACTGGTGGTTGTGGCAGACTTTTTTTTAACCCTTGCAAGGATTAACTGGAGTATTATTTCCGGTATTTATGAAAAGAAACTGATTGTTATCATTCGAAATGACGGATTAAGAAAAGGGGCAGGAAATACGGTAAAAGAGGCGTTTTCCATGTATGGTTCAGCCGGGGGGCATAAGACAATGGCCAGGGCAGAACTAGATTTGAAGCTGATTCGAAAACAAATCAAAGCAGTTAACAAGAAAGCCCTTGGAGACTGGATCATATCGGTTATTGATAAGAAAGCCGGTAAGAAAATTGTATAATTTTTTTTAAAAGAGGTTGAAAATCAGACACAAACCTGACAGAGCAAAAGCGTTATCCACCAGTGAACAAAGATATAGAACCCTTGTTGAAACCATGGGGGACGGGTTAAGCGAGATTGATGAAAATCAGGTCACAACCTATGCCAACGAGAGGCTTTGTCAAATGTGGGGACGTTCCAGAGATGAAATCATTGGGAAAAAAGTTGTTCACTTTTTAGATGATGATAATAAGAAAATTTTTTCCCAACAACTTGCAAAACGACGAAAAGGGGAGAGAAGACCTTATGAAATTATCTGGACAAAAAAAGACGGGTCTAAACTTCATACCATTATGACCCCAACTCCTTATTTTGATTCTAATGGTAATTTTAAAGGCAGCTTTGCAGTCATCACAGATATTTCAAAGCCGAAAAAAGAGAGAAACCTGCTTGAGATGATGGTAAAACAGAGAACCCAGGAGCTTGAAGATAAAACAAAAAGTCTTGAAGAAGTGAATACAGCCTTAAGGGTACTGTTAAGGAAAAGAGAAGAAGATAAAAATATCCTTGAAGAAAGAATGCTGTGAAATGTCAGGGAACTGATTTTACCCTATATTGAAAGAATGAGACAAGCGCCGCTCAATGAAAGGCAGGAAGGATGCCTGGATATCATTGAGTCAACTTTGAACGATATTGTTTCCCCTTTTTTGCATAAGCTCTCACTGGAATTTTTAAATCTCACACCATCTGAAATCAAGGTAGCCAGCCTGGTAAAATTTGGGAAGACAACCAAGGAAATCGCGCATGTTTTAAATTTATCCGGAAAAACCATTGAGTTCTATCGCAAGAGTATCCGTAAAAAGATTGGCATCGCAAATAAGAATATTAACCTTCATACCTTTTTAACTTCCTTTAAATAACAGGTATATTTCATACCTGGTATTTACCTGAAATATACCCCTTGTATGTTAATTTTTCTCAGTATATAAATAAGTCAGGTCATTAATTTAACTTAAGAGCCTCTTGTAGAAACTATGAATTTTTTTCAAAAATAATTTTGAGAAAACCTGTTTCTATATTTTCTAAATTTATTTTTTATTTTTTGCCAGAAAAAAA
>JAGLFI010000083.1 GCA_023144585.1 Desulfobacula sp.
GGTATATCCATTATAATGGCGAATTTTAATATAATTGCCCTTTCCTTTATTATAACCTATTTGTTCAATAGTGCCGTCTCCTATGGTTTTAATAGGAGTTCCCTTTGAAGCAGCATAATCAATACCATGGTGAGGGCGATAAACTTTTAAAACAGGATGAAATCTTTTTTTTGTAAATTTTGATGAAATTCTGGAGAATGTAAGCGGTGCTTTTAAAAATGTTTTTTGAAGTGATTTTCCGTTCTCATCGTAATATCCAGATATACCCTTTGAATCTTGATGCAAAAAGGCTTTAAAAATTATTCCCTTATTGGTAAAAAAAGCAGCAAGAATCTTACCATAACCTGAAAATTTTTTACCTCTATATCGTTTTTCCACGAGAACTTTGAATTGATCTTTAGACTGTATATCTCTGAAAAAATCAATATCCCAGGCAAAAATATCAGACAGTTTCCATGCAAGCTCGGTTTTTTCCCCAGCTTTTCTTATAGCTTCAAACAGGCTGTATGTAATTGTAGAAGATACCACCTCAAGATCGACATCATATTCAATGGGTGCCTGATTTATGGAAAATCCGCCCTTTGTCCTTTGAACAATCAGCCTGTTTTCCTTGTCAATTTCATATTCAAATCCAACTAGATGATTCTCCTGCAAAATAATTTTATAGGGCTGACCTCTTCTGATACGGGTTAAAGAAAAAATATCCGAACTTTGCCGGCTTATCTCGTATATGGTTTTTAACGGAAGATACTTATTGAGTAAAGAAGATGCTGTATTTCCTCGTTTCACAATCCCTTTTACAACTTGAATATCAGGCAGGATGATTGGAAAGGGTTTTTGGGTATTTTTATCTAAACTTGATGCAAAAACATTATTTAACCCAAAGTTAAAAAGAATACCGACAAAGAAGAATAATAAATTGTTTTTTGGCAGACCGTTTTCAGGTTCCAGCGCATTCTCATATTTTATTCATAGTATATATAACTATTATGCCAAATCAGCTTGGTACCATACACAAACAAAAGGCTTTAATAAAGATTGTTTGCAAGTTTTATGCCAGGGGTGTTAAAGATGCGAAAT
The DNA here is from genome assembly GCA_023144585.1 of Desulfobacula sp. Classification (GTDB taxonomy): domain Bacteria; phylum Desulfobacterota; class Desulfobacteria; order Desulfobacterales; family Desulfobacteraceae; genus Desulfobacula. The sequence continues at coordinate 1,081 of JAGLFI010000083.1, forward strand.
GATCTGCTATGGCTGACTGTGATGGGGTCTCTATATTAATATATCTATAGCCTTATATAATCAGTTGTTTGTATTTAATCAATATTGGCTATATTTAGTCATTGTTTCAAACTAACAAGGGCCGAGGTTTAAACTTCCGGCCCTTGTTGCATGATTCTTATCTAATTAAAAGCTTATTTTCTTTCTTTGCCAACATCAGCCATCATTTTAAGCATGGCGTATTTATCCGTTACTTCTTCATCTATTTTAGCTCTCAATCGTTTTGATTCTTCAGGAAAGCTTTTTTCAAGGGCGGCAAACCTGGTTTCACCACTCAGGAATTCTTGCAAGGTTCCGTCCGGAGCTTTTGAATCAAGAACAAAGGGATTTTTCCCTTCTTTGATCAATTCAGGATTATACCTGTACAATGGCCAGTAACCGGATTCAACCGCCAGCTTCCCTTCAAGCTGGGATTTACCCATGCCTTTTCTGATACCCTGGTTAATACAGGGAGCATAACAAATAATTAAAGAGGGTCCGGGATATTTTTCCGCTTCAAGAAAGGCTTTCAGGGTCTGGTTCTTGTTTGCACCCATGGAGATGGATGCTACATAAACATATCCATAACTCATGATCATGCGGCCAAGATCTTTTTTGCCGATCTTTTTACCCGAGGCTGTATATTTTGCAATGGCACCGGTGGGTGTTGCCTTGGAAGACTGTCCGCCTGTATTGGAATAGACTTCCGTATCCATGACCAGGATATTAATATCATCTCCCGAGGCAAGGACATGGTCCAGACCACCGAACCCGATATCATAAGCCCAGCCGTCACCGCCAAAGACCCAATGGGATTTTTTCACAAATATATCTTTTTCATCATAGATCTCTTTTAAGATGCCTTCGGTTTCATTCTTTAACAGGATTTTTAATGCAAGGCTGAATTTTTTGGATTCTTCTGCATCGTCTTTTCCTTCAAGCCAGCCGTTTAACGCCTCTTTTACCTCTGAGGATATATCGATTTCAAGAGCCTGTTCAACCTTTGTTGCCAGAGTTTTTTTCCGGGTATTGGTTGCCAGCATCATGCCATACCCGAATTCTGCTGCATCTTCAAACAAAGAACTTGCATATGTTGGACCTTCGCCGTCTGCATTTGTACAGTACGGGGTTGCCGGAGCCGACCCGCCCCAGATGGATGAACACCCCGTGGCGTTGGCAATGGTCATTCTTTCACCAAAAAGCTGGGTCAAAAGTTTAGCATAGGGTGTTTCTCCACAACCTGCACATGCACCGGAGAACTCAAGAAGGGGCTGATAAAGCTGGCTCCCCTTAACGGTTTCCCTTTTAAGAATATCCGTTTTAAATGGAATGGTTTTAGAAAATTTATAATTTTCCTCCTGGCCCTCAATCTGGCCAGCAAGGGGTTTCATTTCAAGGGCAACGGTTTTAGCCGGACAAATATCAACGCAGTTTCCACACCCCTGGCAATCCAATGGATTCACCTGGATTCTGAATTGGTACTCTTCCATACCTTTGCCTTTACCATCAATGATAATAAATTTTTCCGAAGCCCCTGCCAGTTCCTCCCTGGTTGCAACAATTGGGATAATCGCCGCATGGGGGCATACAAAGGCACACTGGTTGCACTGAATACAATTTTCAGGAATCCATTCAGGTACATCAATGGCCACCCCTCTTTTTTCATATTGGGCTGTTCCCTGTTTAAAAATACCATCCGGTGCAAAAACACTGACCGGAAGATCATCGCCGCCCTGGGCATTGATTTTCCGCATAACATTGTCCACAAAGGATGTGGCTTTTTCAACAGCCTTCTCTTCTCTTACGCCGTCTTTCCAGGAGTCAGGAATCTTAATTTCAATCAGGTTATCAAGGGTTTTATCAACAGCTTCAATATTCATTGAAATAATTTTTTCACCCTTTTTATCAAACTTGGCTTTGATATCTTCCTTTAAAAGACCGATAGCTTTTTCAACCGGAAGAACATTGGCAAGTTTAAAAAAGCAGGTTTGCATGATCATATTGATCCTGCCGCCCAAACCCACTTCACCTGCAATTTTAACTGCATCAATATTAAAAAATTTGAGCTTTTTATCATAAATAGTTTTTCGGACATCACCGGGTATGGTTTTTTCCATGTCTTTGACAGACCAGGGTGAGTTCAAAAGAAAGGTTCCCCCCTTTTTTAATCCCTTAAGGACATCGTAAATCTCTACATAATTGGATTTATGGCAGGCGATAAAATCAGAATTATCAATTAGATAAGTTGATTTAATCGGCACATCACCGAATCTTAAATGGGATACGGTCAGCCCCCCTGATTTTTTTGAATCATAGGCAAAATACCCCTGGGCATATTTATCCGTGTTATCACCGATAATAGCGATGGCGCTCTGGTTGGCACCAACGGTTCCGTCAGCACCAAGACCCCAGAATTTTGAAGCAATGGTTCCTTTGGGTGCCGGGTTGAAACCGGTTGTAACGTCAAGGGATGTATGGGTGACATCATCAATAATACCCACAGTAAAATGATTTTTCGGCTGGATGAATTTCATATTGTCAAAAACAGCCTTAATCATATTCGGATTAAATTCCTTGGAAGACAGACCATATCTGCCGCCAACAATTTTCGGGCTTTCACCGTATTCCATGAATGCAGTACACACATCCGTATAAAGGGGGTCACCAATCGCACCCGGTTCCTTGGTTCTGTCGAGTATAGTAAGTGTCTCAACGGTTGAAGGAATCGCTCTCAAAAAACTTTGGGTGTCAAAAGGTCTGTAAAGACGAACTTTTACAAGTCCGAGTCTCTCACCCCGAATATTGAGCTCGTTAACAGATTCTTCAATGGCCTCACAGCTGGAACCCATAGCCACAATTACCCTGTCCGCTTCAGGATCTCCCACATAATCAAACAGGTTATATTCCCGTCCGGTCAGATTACAAACCTTTTCCATGGATTCTTTCACAATGGCAGGTATCTTAAGATAGTATGAATTAGCTGCTTCCCTGCCCTGGAAAAAGATATCCGGATTCTGGGCTGTTCCCCTGGTATCCGGATGTTCCGGGTTTATAGCACGGCTTTTAAATGCTTTATAGGCATCATAATTAAACAGGGCTGCCATATCTTCATAATCAATCATTTCTATCTTCTGAATTTCATGGGAAGTCCTGAATCCATCATAAAAATGAAGGAAAGGCACCCGGGCTTCAATGGTTGCAAGATGGGCAATTAAAGCAATATCCTGGGCTTCCTGAACTGAATTGGATGATAGCATGGCAAAACCTGTCTGACGAACTGCCATAACGTCCTGGTGATCACCGAAAATGGAAAGCGCATGACCGGAAACAGCACGGGCTGTTACATGAAAAACACAGGGAAGAAGCTCACCGGCAATTTTATACATATTGGGTATTTTAAGTAAGAGTCCCTGGGATGCTGTAAATGTTGCTGTAAGGGCTCCTGCTGCAAGAGAACCGTGAACCGCTCCTGCCGCTCCTGCTTCAGACTGCATTTGTTTAATATTTAACACCTGGCCGAATATATTTTTTCTACCCTTTGATGCCCAGGTGTCTGCTATTTCACCCAAAGGACTTGAAGGTGTTATAGGATAGATGGCCGCAACTTCACTCATGGCATAGGCCACATGGGTTGCGGCTGTGTTTCCGTCAATCGTCTGCATTCTTTTTTTCATAATTTTTTACCTCTTTTATAATCATAAGAATAATTAATATTTCAATATAACCTTTAAGTCATACAATAAATGCCTGGATATGTAAATAATTAAAGAAACTCGATAAGTTTCTGCAAGAGGCTCTTAAGATAAATATTAAGAAGAGTTCTGTTATTTTCCATTAAACTGTGATAAAAAGGCCCGGTACGATCAATATATTATATTTAATAAAAATAACTATTTATAACAAGGATAAAGGTATGAGATTAATCTCTTCAACACATTCTGTCAGCCGGTATCATGTTGATGGAAAAATTGAGGGTTCAATAACCAAAGAAGTGTTAAACGGTCTAATAAAATATTCAATTCCTAAAATAGAAAATGAATATGATGAAATTTCAGCCGGGTGGGCACCGGTTGAAAGTCCTTATAATCCTGATTTTGACAAATTTTCCTTTCAGTTTGGAACCTATTTTCTTTTTTCGCTGAGAATTGATAAAAAATCAATCCCTGTTAAACTGATTCAAAAATATATGGTCATTGAAATTGAAAAAAAGAAAAAAAAATCAGGAAGAGATTTTATCTCAAAAAATGAAAAATCAGAAATAAAAGAAATGGTTACAGATATATTAATGCATAAAATTCCTGCTGTTCCCAATGTGTATGATGTGCTCTGGGATTATGAAGAAAAAAACATCTACTTATATACAACCCAAAAAGCTGCCAATGAGTTTTTTGAAACCATATTTTTAAAATCCTTTCATTTAAAACCCATAAGGCTGTTTCCTTACACCATTGTTGAAACCAAATCAAATTTTTCAAATTCTCAAAAAGACAGGGTGTTGACACTTGCCCCTTTAAAATATTC
>JAGLFI010000084.1 GCA_023144585.1 Desulfobacula sp.
GCCGGTCATTTCAAACAGGCGGCTAAACTATTTGAAGCGGTTGCAAAAACGCCTGTCAAGAACCCTTATCTTTTCTATAATATTGCTAATGCATACCTGAAGGCCAATGATATCGGTCAAGCCATTTTATGGTATGAAAGAGCAAAGATCCTATCTCCTAATGATCCTGACCTGAATTTCAACCTTGCGTATGCCAATACCCTTGTGAAAGATAAAAAAGAAGATACCATGAATATCATGGATGTTCTCTTTTTGCTGGACAAGCTTATCCCTGCAAAAACAATTCAGCTCACAGCCATTTTCTTTTCTTTTCTTTTCTTTGTTTGGGCAGTAATTAAAATTGTGAAAAATCAAAAGGTTTTTTCAGGAACCGGCATCATCTTTTTTTCAATATTTGTTCTGGTCACCGCCGTCACATGCGTGAATTATTATAAACGATCTGCACAGATTTTCGCAGTCATTGTACAAGAAGAAGTGGCAGTTCGTTCGGGAGTGACAGACACCTCTACAAAGTTGTTCAGCCTTCATGCAGGAACCAGGGTAAGTGTTGAAGAACAAAGAGACGGATATTTAAAAATATTGTTTGCAAAAGGCAAAGTCGGCTGGGTGAAAACAAAACAAGCTGTCATTATCTGAACGCGTTGACTTCAAGAAAACTACTTGTTATCTTTGATTATTTCCTTTTCAAGCATTAAAAATGAAAGGAGTGTGTCATGGAAAAAAAAGTCCTTGTCCCGGTGGCCCAGGGTATAGAGGAGATGGAAGCCATCACCATCATTGATGTTCTTCGGCGTGCCAATGCAAATGTTATTGTCGCATCTGTGGATGAGATTAATATCAAAGCGTCAAAGGGGATCGAATTTAAAGCAGACAAACTGGTCAAAGACTGTATGGATGAAGAGTTCGATCTGATTGCTCTTCCGGGCGGTATCCCAGGGGCACAGAATCTTCGGGATTCAAAAGAGCTTGAGATTCTTCTTAAAAAGCAGGCAGAACTTAATAAATATTATGGTGCCGTCTGTGCTTCTCCTGCGGTTGTGCTGCATCACCACGGTCTTGTCACTCCCGGTAAGGTAACCTGCCATCCCGGATTTGTGGATATGATTGATAATGGTAATATTGTTGAATCAAATGTTGTTGTGGACGGCAATTGTATCACCAGCCGGGGAGCCGGCACAGCCTGTGATTTTGCGTTAAATCTTGTTGAACTTCTTTATTCCAGCGACAAGAAAAAAGAGGTGATGCAAGGTCTTGCACTGCCGGTTGATTGATATACGTGGCTTTATTCAAATAATCATTATGGCTTGGGCGGGTTGGGCTTTATTCTTCTTTCATGGGTGTAGATATTAAACCGGTTGTCCCTTGCAAATCCGATAATAGTCAGCCCGGCCCTGTCTGCTAGTTTGACAGCGGACAGGGTAGGTGCGGCATTGGAAATAACAATGGGAATACCGGTTTTAATTATTTTGCCGATAATCTCAAGGGACATTCTACAGCTGAGTGTTGCGATCTTATCTTGTGTATCCATCTCTTTTAGAAGAATATTTCCTGCCAGTTTGTCAAGGGCGTTGTGCCTGCCAATATCTTCATAATAGGAGAGGATATTTGATGGATCACAGAGCCCTGCACTGTGGACAGCACCTGTCTTGCGAAACAGCTCGGAATGATCCCAGTGCAGTTGAATCAAAGTAAGTACCTGATCATAAGTGATACAAAAGTGATCCTTTAGGCGGGATGGAAAAAGATCAGCTGAGCCCTGTAATAATGCCCCACCGGATGATCCTTTGATCTGCCGGCTTTTTTTAAATTTGTTTAATCTTTTCAGCGCCTGGTTATCCAATGTTATATGACATTGCTTTTTGTCCTTAAAAAATTTAATGGCCTTTATCTCTATTTTTTTATGGACAATACCCTGGGTAAATAAAAACCCCACTGCAAGTGCTCTGGAATGTGTCATGGAAAATACCATTTGAAAGGCTTTGTTTTGGTTAATAATTATCTCAAGAATGTCTTCATCAATAATACTGTCTTTCATCAGGAATTTCTTATTGTCTTTTATCCTGGTGATCTCCACCTGCTTGATGATATGTTTGCTATCCATTTTTTGCTCCACTGCATATGTGTTTTAGCAATCCTGCCCCCATGCGTATGTTGAGCTGCAATTTAACCTATCACTTGGATGAAAACAATCAGAATTTAAATAGACTGAAAATGGTATTATTTTATATTATTCAATAATGTTGAAAGTTTAAGAGGAATAGATTATTGTAAGTACAAAAATATTGGTTGGAATCAGGCATTAATTTACAGGATATAGAATATAAACAGCAAATTAAATCACCCTTCGACGTCTGATATAAAAAAAGTTCTCAAGCTTGATATCAAAAAATTGCCAAGCTTTCCCCAGGTGGCCACGAAGCTGCTTGAGATTTCAAAGGATGAAACAGCCTCTTTGGCTGATCTCGCAAAAATTGTGGAAACCGATTCGGGTATTTCCGTCAGGGTTCTTGAAATCGTCAACTCAGCCATGTACGGCCTTGGAAGCAAAATAACCGCTCTTTCCGAAGCCGTGGTATTTTTAGGATTGGATGAGATAAAAAAATTGGCCATCGGAATGACGGTCTTTGAAAAAATGTTTAAATCAGGCCGTGCAAAACAATTTGACAGGCTCCTTTTCTGGCGCCATTGCCTCTGCGTTGCCGTATTAAGTATGGAAATCGTCAAGGAAATCGGATATCCCGATCCGGAAGAAGCATATATTGCCGATCTTCTCCATGATGTCGGCAAGGTACTTCTTGATATTCAGGGCCGGATAAATTATGGAGAAGTTATTCAGGATATTTCAGTATCTGCAGACCCGGTTATTGAAAAAGAACGTAGTATTATCGGACTGGGACATGATGACATAGGTGCTTTTTTCTGTTCTATGTGGAAGCTTCCTGAAAAATTGGTGGTAGCAGTGAAATATCATCATCAATCTTTTGAGCATCTGAATTTTCCCAAGGAAAAAACGCAGTTGATTTCCATTGTTTTTTTAGCGAATTTTTTGTGCTGGACTCAGGGCATTGGATCTTTTGATATTATCCGTCCCCCCATTCTTTCGCCTGAGGTGGAAAAAACAATTAAATTGGACAGTTTCGATATCATTAAATGCATTCTTCAAATGAACAAGGAAGTTGAAACCATTTCAGAGTTTTACCATTTTGTGTTTCCATCTATGAGCCAGGTTAGGGAAAATTTACTCTGGGCCAATCTTAAGCTTTCCAAAATTAATACCAAATATTATTATCAGGAAGATCCCGTAACGCAGATACAGGATGAAAACAGTATCAAGGGTGAAACTATGCCTTTTGATATAGGTCTTGAGCTTGGCAAACCCCTTTCTAAAGCCAAAACTATCAAGGAGGTTCTGGATATTGTCATGTATCAGGTCGGCTGTATTTTTCAACCCTTACACTGGTCGATACTGTTAAAAGAACCCAAAACCGGGGATATGGTTTTTTCTGTTGTGGTGGGGACAAACAAGACAAAGCTCCAGGGGGTAAAGCTGCCCAAGGGAGAAGGGATTGCAGGGCATATCATGACCACCGGAGAATCTGTGATTGTTGAAAATGTTGCAACAGATAAACGTTTCAGCCTCCGGGTGGATAAATTTACTGGATTTAAAATCCGATCCATCATCTGCAGCCCTCTTAAAACAGATGATAATATTTTTGGTGTTATTGAGCTTATCAATCGAATCAGTGATGATAATTTTACCTCGCATGATTTAAAAATTCTGTCTTCCATTGCTGAATATGCTGCCATAGCCATTGAAAAATCTTATTATAATATGGCGCTGAAAAATATTGCCACAAAGGATTCACTGACGGGCTTTAAGAACAAGTGGAGTTTTGAGCGTGCAGTCAGCAATAAGGATGTGGTCCTGAAAAAGTATGGTACGATTTTTTCCATATTGGTTGTTGAGATTGACCTATCCCAAAAGATTAATGGAACAATGGGCCGGTCTGCTGGTGATGACATCCTGAAGAAACTGGTTCAGGTTCTGAAAGAAACCAGGCGGCGCAAAGATGATATTTTTCGTTATGGAGAGGATACGTTTATCATCCTTTTGCCCCAGACTTATCAGGAAGATGCAGACCTATTAAAGCAGAATATTTTAAGTGCGTTTTCTCTGGCTATTTCCAAGGAAGAGCAAATACCTATACAGATCAATATTTCCCCACATACTGTGAGCGCGGCTGATTTCGACCAGTTGAAGGATCTGGTGGAAAAACCGTTATCTAACGTCAGACCGCCCTTAAAAGAAGATACAATTGTAGATATTGAAGACAGCCTGCAACCCCTTATAGAACAGGAAAGTGAGAAAGAAATATCTGATACCAAAAAGATACCACCTTCTGGAAAAACTGTATCATTAAAGGGGAATTTCGTCCATTTGAAGACAAAAAAAACCGGTTATATGAGTGTGGAAAAACTGTCTTTGGAAACCATTGGTTTTAAAGTTGTAAAATCGCACAGCATCAAAGTCAATGATTTCCTTGATATTCAATTCACCCTGGATGGTATGAAGAAATCTCTTGTGGAAAGGCGGATTGTGGTCAGAGAAATAAAAGACAATTATATCACTGCTGAATTCTATAATCCACCTCCTTATGCAAAAGATCTTGGATTTTATCTTATGAGTTGATTCGGTATAATTATTTGGTGATAATTGTATGTAATTTATCCGTCAGTCAATGAATACCCTCTTTTTGACCTTGAGGTCTCACATAATACCCGATAGAAAAAAGTTCTGAAATTTTTTCGGGGAACATGAATGTCAAAATTTATCAGTACAAGAAATATCCGGTTTATGATCAAAGAGATTTTTGATTCAAAATCTCTTACTGATTATCCCTACTACAGCAAACATAATGAAAAAATGTTTGATATGGTGATTGATGCAGCCCTGAAACTTGCTGTCAAATTGATGTATCCGGTTCTTGAAGAAATGGATCAGACTCAGCCGGTACTTGAGGATGGCCAGGTTAAAGTCCATAGAGCCGTAAAAAAAATTATGAAAGAGTTTGGGCAGGGCGGATGGATTTCATCCGGGTTTGCCGAAGAACATGGCGGTGATCAGATTCCGCTTATTATCAGAGGAACAGCCAGTTTTATTTTTTCAGCGGCCAATTATTCTGCCAATGCTTATCCTGAACTTACAACCGGAGCTGCTGAATTGATCCCCTCTTTTGGCAGCCGGGAACTGGTTAACACATATGTTGCCAAAATGCTTGACGGTAAATGGCAGGGTACCATGGCTTTGACAGAACCCCAGGCCGGAAGTTCCCTGTCCGATATTACCACAACCGCCTATCCCGATGATAATGGCAGATTTAAAATTAAAGGTGAGCCTCTTGCAGAAACTATGAATTTTTTTCAAAAATAGTTTTGAGAAAACCCGTTTCTATATTTTCTAAATTTATTTTTTGTTTTATGCCAGAAAACAAGGCTGTGGGATAGTTTCAAGACGTAGATCTCCCTTTGCTCTTAATTCCGGTTTGTTA
>JAGLFI010000085.1 GCA_023144585.1 Desulfobacula sp.
ACACCCTCTTTTTTCAATAAATCAGAAAAAAATTGATTTTTTCTATTACCCAGCCCGCAAATGGTTTCTTTATCAGGAGCATCTTGAACAGAACCATAGGGAATATCAATGCTGCGCGAGGCAATAAAAGCTTGAACTCCTTTATAGCGAGGTTTTCCATCCACATATTTTATATAATCATCTGATAGATCAAAGGGCATATAACCATCAGCACCACCCTTTTTTTTCAAATATTCATCAAAAAGCTTTTTCCAGGCACTTGCATGGGTATCTGCCGTTCGGGTTACCACACCGTCCAGATCAAACAGGACGGCATCATACAATTCAGGATCAATTGTTAGTTTTTGGGTAGGCATAATAAAAATCCTCGTAATAATTTTTATTAACAAAAAATAATACTGTTTTTCCAACAAATCAGGAGAAAAGGAAGAATTTATTCAGGCGATTGTTCAGATATATTTTATTTCTGCAAGAGGCTCACTTTTAAAAAAAATACACAAATTCATTATACCTGTCAAAATTATTTAAGCTTAATAAGTTACGGCACCATCCACCCGATTATTTCCTTTACCTTCTAAAAAATTCTTCTGGAATTACTTGACAGATCAGCCGCATAAAGCAAATTTCCTGTCCCATAAAATTTTTCAACCAGGCGCTCATGATTATCAGGATCAATATCAAATGTATGGAAAAACACTTTTCTAAATCCTTTTTCGACATCATCGTATGAGGTCAAAATACTACCCAGCCGGCCACCACTGTTTCTGATCATATCCGTTAAGTACTTTATAATACCGGGCTTATCCTGCAGCTTAAATGCAAAGACCTGCCCTTTGTTTGAAACCCCTGTAAAAGACACAAAACATCTGAAAATATCACTTTTGGTAATGATACCTATCATTTTGCCTGCACTATCAAGTACCGGCATTCCGGATATGCCTTTAGACAGCATAATTGCAGCAGCCTCATCAACGGTATGATCCGACCGAATCGTGACAACAGGCGTTGCCATGATAGATTCGATTCTAACTGTATCCATCAGAGAGGTCATTTCAAATTTATCCAGAGTAGTGGCATCAGAAGGAGATGCCTTTTTAATATCACCGTCGGTTACGATACCAACGAGTTTTCCTTTATCTAAAACTGGGAGCATGGAGATCACCCTTGTTTCAAATAATTTTAATCCCTCATTCAAGGATTTATCACTTTCCAGGATAATTACAGATCTGCTCATCCATTCTTTTATCAACATTTTTTATCTCCTCTATTAAACCAAACATTAATAACGAGCTTTTTACCGGTTACAATAAAGATAATAGCAATAGTCATACCAATCCTATCTTGATATTATTCAAACCCTGCTATACCAGCAGTTACAAATTCTTTAATTTTTTAAATAATTTCTTTCGACGAAATTTTGTGTGGGGATCTTTTCAATATGTAAAACAAACTGACATCAATTATAAAAAAAGCTGTTGGACAAAACACTTCTTACATAATGACTAATATATTTAAAAATGTTATTAACCCAGGAACAAAATTGAAGAAGTGGTAGAAATGGTAAATTTACCGGTAGCTGTAAGGTGTTGGTTAACCCATGATTGCAAAAGGGAAAAAATATTGGATGGTAATTTGTTTTTGCCCATAATTGTGTTTATTATTGGGCTTATTCTCCTGATCTGGAGTGCAAACAGATTTGTGGAAGGTGCTTCGGTTACGGCAAAATATGCAAAAATGCCTCCTTTTTTGATTGGCATGGTGATCGTGGGTTTTGGAACATCTGCTCCGGAAATGGTTATTTCTGCTATATCTGCTTCCCAGGGGAATCCCGGACTTGCTCTGGGTAATGCATATGGATCCAATATCGCTAATATCGCTTTGGTTTTGGGATTGACTGCACTGATCCAGCCCATGATAGTCCATCCCAGTGTGTTGAAAAAAGAGCTGCCTGTTTTTTCATGTGTAACCCTTATGGCCATTCTTCAATTATGGGATGGTAAGTTAAGCAGGATTGATGCCTTGCTTCTTCTTACCGTATTTTGTCTTTTGATGACCTGGAATATTATACAGGGCTTTCGAAGCCAGGACCGCAAATTAAATTTAAAAAGGGAAAAAAAGTACGAAATCCATGACGGTATGTCCTTGAAAAAAGCACTTGTGTGGCTTTTTATTGGCCTTGTCCTGTTGATCATAAGCTCCCGCTTTCTTGTCTGGGGCGCGGTTAAGATTGCACACGGCTTTGGGATCAGTGATCTGATCATTGGTTTGACCATCGTTGCCATTGGCACATCACTGCCGGAACTGGCTTCCTCTGTAGCTGCTATATATAAGAATGAGCATGATATGGCGCTGGGAACCATACTGGGGTCCAATCAGTTCAATACCCTTGCTGTTGTCGGAATTGCCGGAGCAATTCATCCCATGTCTATTGCTCCTGAAATCCTTTACAGGGATTGCCTGGTCATGGGAGTATTGATACTGAGTCTTTTCTTTATATGCAAAAATTTTATAATTAACCGGTATGAAGGAGCTGGATTATTATCTGTCTATATCGGATATACAGCCTGGCTGGCTTTTAATATTCTGGCGAAATAATGAAACCTTGTCACACTGGTCAAATAAAAAATGCTGAAATATATTTTAATGCGATAAACAGGATACAGCAGCTTAGAATCCCTTTAATATATACAGGTTGAACATATTTTTGAACCCTTGCCCCCAGATACATGCCTAAAATTCCCCCGGAACCAAACAGTGCCCCAAGCATCCAATCCGGTGATACTGCGACTTGTGGGTATACAAAAGATAAAAGCTGATAAAAAATCACACCAGAAATTGATGTGACAAATGTACCCAAAAGCGCTGCCCCGGCGATCACGTGTACGGGCAGGCCAATAATTGTAACCAGTATCGGTGCAATTATTGATCCGCCTCCAATACCATATATCCCGCCAATAATTCCGACAAAAGAACATATCAAGTATATAGTTAGCGGTTTGTAAGCATATACTTTTCCTCCAAATTCAAAAGAAACCTTATTGAACGAGGACTCCATGACGGTCAAGCTGTGAAAATTTGTAGTTTTGACCGGTTGATCTTTCTCCTTTGCCTTGTGGGCAATGATAATATCTTTTAACAGCTTCCACCCTATATAAAGCAGGACAAGCCCAACAAACACCTTGAAACTTTTTGGATCAGGCAGATACTCGATTCGCACCCATGCACCGATAAAAACCCCTGGCAAAGTTCCGATAATGATCGCCTTGGCCAATGGCCATAACATCCTTTTTTCTTTAATATAACGGTACACTCCGCTGGGAATGGCAATGATATTAAAAACATGATTAGTAGCGGAAACAGAAGGAGTTGTATATCCAAGTATACTCATTTGGAACGGCAGCAATAAAAATGCCCCTGAAATACCACCCATTGAAGTTAAAAATGAAACAATAAAAGCTATGAAGAAAATAAGATACGGATTGGCATGAATTTCAGCAATTGGAAAATACATTCTGTTCCTCAGGTTATGTGTTATAATCCGGAAAGATGGCCTGACAATGACTATCCTCCCGGACTCTTTTTATTTAACCTTAAAAAACGAGCAGGTCAATTATAAATTCAAAATCTTCTCCATTTCAAAAAACAGATCCTGCTCCCTTATCACACCCACAGTTCTGTCGGACAATGTGACAAGAAGCCGCCTCTCCCTGCTGTTAAGCATGAGATATGCCGCTTCCATGAGATTTGATCTGTCGTCAATGGAAACAGGAGAAGGTGACATAACGTCACTGATACATTTATTCCTGACCTCCTGGATTCCTTTACTGAACATTCCTTCCCAGAACATGGGAGAAAATTCAACACTGTCTGCCAGGGATGGCTTAGGTGCGGAAAGATAGGCCGGCATTAGTGTTTCCAACAGATCCCTGATGGTCAGGATTCCTTTTATTTTCTTATCAGCATCCCTGACAAGAATCGAACGATGACCGGTCTCCATCAACTGGTTTGTTGCCATCTTTGTAACAAAAGATTTCTTCAACTTATTAATCGCATTCTGTATGGTTTTCCGCTCATTGATAGTGGAGTACTCAGTAATCGGGATCATTACCGCTGTGACCCGTCTTTCTTTATGTCCAGATAATTTATTTGTTGGATTGCAGGCTTCTTGAATTTTTTCTGTCAGATAATCAATATCACAGGGTTTGCTCAGGTAATCAAATGCCCCTTCAACAAGGGCATCCCTTGCCGAAGGCTGATCCTCGTGCCCGGTCAGCATGATCACCGGAAGATTCGGTTTAAGTTTTTTTATTTTTGCCAGGGCCTCGTGTCCGTCAATACCCGGCATTTTGATATCCAGAATAACCACATCCGGGTCCTGATCAATTTTTTCCAGGGCCTCTTCACCACTGCCTGCAAGGATGGTTTCAAATCCTTTTTTCATCATCCACCATTAACATTTTTATTTGTCTTGTCATTTGTATCATCTCCTTATTGATCAATACTTTCCATAATGTTTATGTGATACCTGAATTTTATCCTTTTATTAACTGAATGCTATTATTGCTGAATACATCAAAAAAAACTGAACCGGCACGGAAACCAGCAGAATTACCACTGCCTGTTTCCATGTAAACCCGCAGGTATTTTTAAAGCCTGTGTATATCAGCCACCATTTCCAGGGCTCGGTGAACCATAGCAAAAACGGCAGCCATGACATAAAAAAGGTTACCCCGGATGAAAAAGCATACAGACTGAATATAATTGAAAAAGAGCTGCGTTTCCCAAAGATTAGAACCATTGCTGTAAATCCCAGTAAGGATGAGATAATGATCATTCCTGCGGCATTAACAAAAAAGACACCTGCCATTATCCAGACAGGTTTTGAATAGGCGCCGGTTAAAAGATTTGCACCGGCAAAAAAACCACAGCAAATAACCATAAATCCTAATGTCCTTCTCAATGTTGTCTTCTCGGCAAGTTCCTTGAAAAACAATCCGGGTTCAATCAAAAGCTGAATCAGAGAATAAGAGTAAAACCGCCAGGTTTTTAAAGTGGATTCCAACATCATCGCACTCTCCTTTGAATATCTTCAGATACTGATTCCAATTCTATAGTCATACCAGTTTTACAAGTATGCCCATCATCAGCATGAAGATTGTCATAAAGAAAAAGAATTTTCGTTCCGTTTCTTTGGTAAAAAGCAACTTACCATTTTTCAGTATTGTTTTTTTCGATTCAGTATTTTTTATTTGTTGATTCATATCAGCATCCATTTAAAATGAGTTCAAACCCCGGCATTGTGCCAAATCCCCTGAATGTCCAGTAAATACCGGTTAAAAGAAGTAAAACAACATTGGCAACAAAAAACATGGGAATACCGACCCTGAGATAATCTTTGGGCTCCAGGTATCCACTGGCGTAAACAATTGCATTGGGCGGTGTGCCGATGATCAGACAATACGCAAATGAAGATGCAATGGCGGTTGCCATGGCCATAAACGGCAGATAAGAGGTTCCGGGATGAACCATGCC
>JAGLFI010000086.1 GCA_023144585.1 Desulfobacula sp.
AATTATTATTTATTTCTGCAAGAGGCTCATGATATTGCTCTATTACAAAACCTTATTAATATTTTTTTGGAGATAATATGAAAACAAACAATATTGTTTGTATGAAGTGGGGGGAGAAATATGGTCCTGAATATGTGAATATTCTTTACCATATGGTTAAAAGGAACATGACAGTGCCATTTCGTTTTATCTGCCTGACAGAACACCCTGAAGGAATTGAAAAAGAGATCGAGGTGATGACCATATCCGCATTTGAAGATCCGGCTCCCCAGTATTATAAATATTGTCAGGCCTGGCGGAAACTCTCATTATTTGATGAACAGCTCTATGATATAAAAGGGAAAATTCTGTTTTTAGACTTGGATGTGGTGATTATCGATAATATTGATTGTTTCTTTGATTTTTCAAATAAACTCGCCATTATTGAAAACTGGTCTCAACCCAATCGATTGATAGGGCAGGCCTCGGCCATATGTTTCGAACTGGGGCAGTATACTCGTTTGCTCAAAAAATACCAGACACAACAGGAAACGGTTGTTAAAACCCACGGAACAGAACAGGTTTATATAACCAGGGAGTTGGGTAAGGATAATTTTGATTATTTTCCCGATGATTGGTGCAAGAGTTTTAAATTTCACTGCATGCCTGGTGGGATTCTGAACAGTTTTATAACGCCCTCCAAGATTCCGGAGAATGCAAAAATCATTGTGTTTCATGGAAATCCCAACCCTATTGATGCAATCAACGGGGTCTGGGGAATGCCTGTTCCGTGGTATAAAAAATTTTATAAAACAGTGAAACCAACAAAATGGTTAGCAGATCATTGGAAATAAAAATGATCTGATCCCTTTTGCCGGACGCTTGTACCTCATCTCGATTATTTTCTTGGGGTGATACTATAGGGCCTTGTTTTCCATCTGTTGTGAACCCAGAAATATTGATCCGGATACTTTCTTACCATTAATTCAATGGCAATGGTATAATTCTGCGTGTTATTTTCAATATCCTTAATCGTGTCTCCAGTTGATTGTAAAGGGATCTCCGGTAAAAATTCTACCACATACGTATTATTCGTTTTGGCAATATACAATGGCACAACCAGTGCCTTGTTCCTCATGGCAAGAATGGCCATCCCTTTGTTGGTACAGGCAGGCCTGCCAAAATAATTAACAAAAACACCATTGTACCAATCAGCGTTTTGGTCAAGCAAAGTTCCTACAGCATTTTTATTTCTCAAAATAGCATCAATTTTTTTGGCAGCTCCTTTTAAAGGAATCATGGTTGTTCCAAATCGTTGTCGCTCCTCAAGCATCAGCCTTTCCAAAGGTTGAAAATCAAATTTTCTATAGGCAGCATACAGTTTAAAATCAGGATCATTACCAAACACAGCCACTAAAAGTTCAAAATTTCCCATATGGCCTGCCAAAAGAAGAACACCTCTGCCTTTTTGAAGAGCATTTTTTAAATTTTCATATCCTTTAATGGTATAATGTTTTAACAATTCTTTCTGATCCATTCTAAAAGCCCATGCTATATCAAAAATCATATGGACAGTATTTTTGAAAACTTGTTTGCTAAGATTTGAAACCTGGTCAGGGGAAAGTTCTTCTTTGTATGCGTTGGAAATATTTTTCAGGGTAATATCTTTATGGCGTTTGTCGGCTTTAAACCATACGAGTCCTATTATATCGGAACAAAATTTTGCAACCGACCGAGGAAGGAATCCCAATAAAATAATAAACAATTTAAGTAATTTATAAAGTATTTCATTGCTCACTATTCAGTCATCCTTTTTTTAAAAATGGTGCTGTTTGTCCAGCTTCACCTTGTGAAGCAGATAAATTCTGATAATATCTCTGCCCAAGGCATCAATGGTGTGGTGTTTTATTACGTTGTCCCGGGCTCTTTGAACACGTTGTTTTGTGGCATCTTCATCTTGTAATACCTGTAAAATTTTATCAGCAAGATCGGAGGGGTCGTTCGTGTTAAACAGCAGGCCGGTCTTTTCATGGTCAATGATATCAACAATGCCGCCGCTTTTGGACCCGATAACCGGGCATTCACAAATCATGGCTTCCAGAAGAGCCTGGGGAACCCCTTCAAACGGGACACCGTTAATATCTATGGATGGCATAATCTTGCAGTCAAGTGCCCGGTAACAGGACCAGACATCTTCTTTAAATCCGGTAAAATGAACCTGGGCTTCGATTTGCAGGTTCCTGGCCAGGTTCTTAAGAGAGTTTATGGTTTCATCGGTTCCTTGACCCACAATAGCAAGATGATAACCCAAAAGTTTGGATTTAATTTTTGTAAATGCCTCAAGAAGAGTTGAAACTCCCTTGTCTTTTGATACCCTTCCCACAAAGCCGATGAACTTTGCATCAGGATCAAGACCAAGCTTGTGTGCAAGCGCCTTTCTTGCTTTGGTTTTTCCCAACAGATGGTCTGGTTCAACAATACCGCTTGGCATGGAAAAGATCTGCATGCCTTTGAGCTTAAATGCTTTTTGGAGATGTTTTGTGGTATAATCTGCAGTTGTGAAAATATAATGACAAAGTTTTTTGTATACTATTCGATTATACCAGGAATTCCTTACATGGGCGCTGTTGTGCCTTGAAAGAATTCTTAAGGGAATGCGGATTTTTTTTGCTGCCAAAAGGGCCAGCCTGGAATCTTTGTTTCCATGGGTATTGATGATATCGGGTTTTTCATTGTAAAAAGTACTTTTTAAGAACTTGTAATCCTTTATCATTGAAAGTCTTTTAAACTCGATTCCATAGACTTTAAATCCGTGTTTTTTTGCTTTTAAAAATAAAGGGGTGTCTTTAGGGGCCACAATGATAATTTTGTGTCCTTTTTTTTCCATCCAGACAGATTCATTGAAAATTCTTTTTTCAAGTCCCCCCCACTGGGTATGGCAGGTAGTATGCAGTATTTTATAAAGAGATATCATTGTTTTAGGGTAACTTTAAAAAGTGCTGCTTCAATCCTTTTGATATCTTCGGGCAGATCAATTTCCAAAGAATCATGTTCAGTGATCACCACCTTGATTTGGTAGCCAAATTCCAGCACCCTTAATTGTTCCAGTTTTTCAATGTGTTCACAGGTTCCCGTGGGAAGTGCAACCAGCTTGTCCAGAAAGCTTTTTTTGTAGGCATAAAACCCAAGGTGCTTGTAAAAATCCACCTTTGTCCCCCTGTCTCTTGGATAGGGAATCTGTGCCCTTGAAAAATACATGGCAAATCCATTGTGATCAAAAGTGACTTTGACATCCTTTGGATCAGTAATCTCCCTTTTAGCCTTGATCTTGAAGGCAAGGGTGGACATGACAAGGTCGGGATCATCGGCAAAAGGAGAAATTATTTCATCAATAGTCAAGGGATTAAACACGGGCTGGTCTCCCTGGATATTGACCACGATATCATCAGATTTAAGGTTTAACATATCAGCCGTCTGGGCCACCCGGTCTGTTCCGGAACGACAGTCATCAGATGTCATGACAGCATGACCACCAAATGCTTTAACTGCATTGAATATTCGTTCATCATCGGTTGCCACAATTGTTTTTGAGACAGTCTTAGATTTTTGCGCTTGTTCATACACCCGTTGTATCATAGGAATACCTGCAACAAGGGCCAGGGATTTTCCTTCAAATCTGCTTGATCCGTATCTAGATGGTATTACAGCAATTGTCATGGGAATCTCTTTTACATTTTCAGGAATAAGGATCTTGCCTTATCTCTTGTCATGATATTTTTCCAGTCTTTGCCCAGGCAGTTTTCCCATAAGGGCTCAAGGCCAAGGGCAACGGTGATCATTTTTTCAATCTGTTCTTGTTCAAGATTTTTAACAAGGTTTCGCGGCAGTTTTATTTTGGCTTTTTCCATCATGGTTCGAAACTCTTTAACCCCATCAGGATAGAATTCATCCAAATAATCAAATACGATACAGCAGCCGATCCCGTGATGGGTACCCAATACATAGGAAAGTCCGTAGGAGAGGGCATGACAGGCCCCAACTTGGGAATAGGCAATGCTCATGCCACCGAAAAAAGAGGCCATCATGAGCTTGTCGTCCTTATCCGGATGATCGTCCAAAAAAACTTGTCGACAAAGATCAAGGGCCTTTTCTCCATAGGCTTTGGAGAATTCGTTCAGGTATGTTCCTTCAAGGGATTCGATGCAGTGGATATAACAGTCCATGCCCGTGTAGAAGTGCTGGTCCTTTGGCACATTAGAAATCAGTTCCGGATCGAGGATCACCTGGTCATACACAGTGTAGTCAGAGTTAAGGCCCAGTTTTTTTTCAGGTCCGGTCAGTACGGCTGTTCTGGATACTTCCGCACCGGTTCCCGAAAGGGTGGGAACTGCCATATGACAGACGGCAGGGTTCTTAATCAGGTCCCATCCCTGGTAAAGAGTGGAAGACCCCTCATTGGTCAGCATCAGGGATATGGATTTGGCAAGGTCCATGCTGCTGCCGCCGCCAATATCGATAATGGCACAGGGAAGTGTTGAGCGATATGCTTTTACTTTAAGGGTCAGTTCATCCACATATCCTGTTTTAGGTTCATCATCCACGTTGACCCATAAAAGCAGATCTTTATCATGGAGAGGAATCCTTTTTTCCAGAGCCTTGCCCTTAAATACATCATCTGTGACAAAAACAACCCATGCATCTTCATTACACCGTTGTGGTTCTATAATATCATCAAGTTGTGTAAAACAACCTCTTCCAAAGATAATATTGGGAACCAGCTTAAAGTTTCTAAACATTATTTATCCTTTAAAAGATTTCATTATGGCCAAAATTCTGTTTTCAATATCTTCTTTGGTCCATGAGAGCATGATCTGCATGGACAGGGTTTTTTTCATGATATTGTCAGATTCTTCTAAAACAATATTTTTATAATCCGGCAGATTATCTGCCAGCTCAAAGGCAAGTTTTGCAGAGCGTTTCATTTCTTTTAAATGATGCCATTTTTTATAATAATGCCAGTTGTTATCATACCAATACGGACACCCAACACCGTTGTCAGCAAGATTTTTGGCAATCTGCCTGGCCCGTTCTTCCGTTGGCAGGAAAAAACTTAAAAAGGTGGCTGAATCTCCCTTTGCATCAGGAATATACCTGAAACTCACATCGGGCAGATTTGCCATGGCATCTTTAATGGCAAACTTGTTTTTTCTCTGGATATCCAGGATTTGATCCAGTTTGGCAAGCTGGGCAAGTCCCACTGCCGCGTTCAATTCACTAATCCTGTAATTGGTTCCGATAATGGGATGATCATTCGCCCCCCGATCAGGGCCGCCCAGATGATCATGCCCATGATCGGCATACTGGTCGGCTTTTTCATAGATTTCTTTGCTGTTTGTAATAATGCCGCCGCCTTCACCACAGGTCACGGTTTTTACTGCATCAAAGGAAAAACATCCGGCAAGTCCGAAGGTTCCAAGGGCTTTTCCCTGATATGTTGCCCCTATGGACTGGCAGGCATCTTCAAGAAGGATCA
>JAGLFI010000087.1 GCA_023144585.1 Desulfobacula sp.
AATTATGCTGAAGCCTGAAAAGATTGACGGTTTTCTGGTAATAAATAAATGCAAGAAGAATACCGATCAATACCACTGCAATTAAAGCGCTTAAGACCAGTATGGTCATCCCGGTTTTTGAAGGGAAAATTAATTTTGGATCAATATGAAACTTTAAAACAATTACTTCCAGGGCCGATGTGATTTCCATGTACCAACTCACCGTTAACACAAGGAATGTAGCCAGAGCAAAAATGGAACAGGCAAAAATAAAAACAGGGTGAAGATACCACCGTGAGGGGTTTAAAATCTGCATGTTCAGCTGTTTTCCCGGTCGTATTGCTCCTTTAGCGCTTCGCTCAACACCTTTAGATCACTTACAGGCTTAATCAGGACCTTATCAGATGTAACTCCCAATGCCTTAACAGCATCAGGCGGAATATAATCGGCTGATCCGGTATGGACGACAAATTTTATATCAGGAAGAATCTTTCTGGCTTCAAGCATAAATGTATTTCCATCAATCCCAGGAAGACGAATATCAACGACCACTTCATCAATGTGGTTGTTCTTTACTATTTCAAGGGCCTGTTCTCCGCTTCTTGCCTGAAAAATAATATACCCGTCATCTTCCATATATGCTGCGATACTTTGTCGAATACTTTCTTCATCATCCAGTATTAAAAAAAGTTTGGGTCTGGTCATTGTTTTGCTTTCCTTACTAAAAGCCAAAGTTTGTCAGTCTATTGTTTCAAAATCTTCTGGATCTCATTTGAGAGATCCCCACTGTCACAGGCTTTATAATAAAACTTTTTATACCCGCTTCTTTTATTTTCATTTTATTAATCATTCCGGGATATCCTGAGCAAAGAATAATGGGGATATCCTTCTTGATAGCCAGCATATCCTTTGCAAGGTCAAACCCGATTCTACCCGGCATGGTCTGATCCGTTACCACAAGATCTATAGTATGATAATTTTCTTTAAAAAAATCAAGTGCTTCTAAACTGGAAAAAAATAATTCAACATTATATCCAAGAAACTCAAAGCCTTCTTTGTACATCCGGGCGATATTTTTGTCATCATCAACCACTAAAAGCCTTTCACCGGAACCAGCCTTGAAACTTTTGGTGATGGTTTCCCGATTCTCTATGTTATTTTCAATATCTGCAACCGGCAGCAGGATGGTAAAGGTTGTTCCTTTATCAGGTTTAGTTTTCACCCTGATATCTCCTTTACATGATTTCACAATACCATAGACTATTGCAAGTCCGAGACCTGTTCCTTTGCCCTCTCCTTTGGTAGTAAAATAGGGATCAAAGATTCGATCCACAACATCATTACTCATACCGCAACCGGTATCAGATACCTCAATGGAAAAATAGACACCTTTGCCTCCAGTCAGATTCGGATATTCCACCATATCAGCGACAGTTAAGGTAATCTCTTTTAACCCCACAGTTAATGTACCGCCTGTCTGTTCCATGGCATGATAAGCATTGGTACACAAATTCATAATCACCTGATGTATCTGTGTGGGGTCCGCTTCTATTGATCCGCAATTGCTGTCAATGTTATCAACAATGGTTATGGTTGATGGAATTGTTCCTTTAAGCAGATTTAGGACCTCTTTTGATACTGGATGGATCTTGATCATGCGTTTTTTTTGTTCACCACGGAGATTAAAGGATAATATCTGGCTGACCAGATCAGCCGCCCTTAATGCGGCTTTCTGTATTTTTACGCTCCGTTTATAAACTATTGCCTCAGGATCAGAAGATCGCATGATCATATCTGCATATCCCAGAAAAGGACTTAAAATATTGTTCAAATCATGTGCAATTCCACCGGCAAGAGTGCCGATTGCTTCCATTTTTTGAGCCTTTCTAAGCTGTTTTTCAAGACCATGCCATCTTTGCTCTGCCTTTTTCTTTTCAGTTACATCCAATAACGAGACAACTGCCCTGTCAGTTCCGGGAATAACCCCTAAACTGACATAGACATATTTTTTTTCATTGTTGCCGATAAATCTTATTTCATACTGCATAGGAGCATAGTCATCTATCTTTAAATTTACCTTAGCATCAATATAATTTCGTATGAGTTCGATATCTTCGGGTGCCACGAAATCAATCCATTTTTTCCGGCCTGCAATATCCTGACTGTCCATTCCAGCGAACTCGCAAAACTTTGAATTCACCATTGATATGGTATCATCCGGTTCAATAATAATGGCAGCAGTTTCCGTATATTCAAAAATAGCCTTATACCGGTCTTCACTTTGCTGAAGTTCGTGGGTTCTCTCTTTTACAAGTTCTTCCAGCCTTTCCTGATATTGTTTGTTCTCTTTTTTGAGTTGACTGGCTTTCAGGCATTTTTGCACTGAGTGGTATAACACACTCATATCTTCAATGGGTTTAAGAATATAATCCCAGGCGCCCAAATGAAGCGCTTCAACAACAGCGGAAATATTCCCTGTTCCCGAGGCAACGACCAAGGGGATATCAGGCGCTTTATTCTTGAATATTTCAAGAACTTCAAGCCCGTCCATTTCAGGCATTCGCAAGTCAAGTAAAACCAGATCCGGATTTTCTCGATCAAATACCTCAAGTCCCTTTTGACCGTTTTCTGCCTCAAAAACAATAAATCCATAATCTTCAAGATAGCTTCTTATACTCTGCCTGATGTAGGATTCATCTTCAATGGTAAGAATTTTAAATTTGCTGTTGTCTTCCACAATTAACCGCCTGTGTTACATATTACCATAACTTCTATAACATTTTTTATCAATATCCGCTTTTAACCTGATCTTGAGTTACTTGAACATTATTCTTGAAAAGGTTTATATGTCAAGCATTAATCACCTAAATATGTGGAAAATAAAAATCTGATCTGCTATTACACTTATGAAAAGGAGAAAAATGAAAATATTTATAAAATATTATATACTTGTAATGGCCTCCCTTATATGGATGCTGCCCTTGAACCTCTTTGCAAAGCCCTCTCTTCTTAACGTCCATGTCAGTATTCTTCCCCAGAAATATTTTGTTGAAAGAATCGGAAAGGACAAGGTAAAAGTTGATGCCCTGGTAAAACCGGGCAAAAGCTCTGCCACTTACTCCCCCTCACCGGACCAGATGAAGAAACTTGCCTCATCTGATGTTTATTTCAGAATCGGAGTGCCCTTTGAAAATGGTATTTTACATAAAATTAAATCCATTGCCGGGATAATGATTGTGGATACCCGTAAAGACATTGTGTTGAGAAGCATGGAGGAACATAATCATGACGGCAGGGATCAAAACGAATCTATCGGTAAAGACCCCCATATCTGGATGAATCCTTTAATTGTAAAAATACAGGCCCATACAATTTTTAAGACACTTTCCAACATCGACCCTGCCAACAGGGATGAGTATAAAATGAATTATGAGCAGTTTGTAAAAAATCTGGATGAACTTGACCATCATTTAAAAACACTGCTTAAAAATTTAAAGGGAGAAAATCTGTTGGTATTCCATCCCTCTTTCGGGTATTTTACAGATGCTTACGGCTTGAAACAGGTTGCAATTGAAACCATGGGAAAATCACCTAAAGGAAAAGCGCTTTCCAATATTATCAAGCGTGCAAAAAAACAGAAAATACGGGTAATTTTTGCACAGCCCCAGTTTGACAGGAATACGGCACAAAAAATTGCATCTGCCATAAACGGTGTGGTGGTATTCATAGATCCCCTTGCCTATGATTACATGGCCAACATGAAAAATATTGCTCAATCCATTGCCGGAGTATTAAAAAAATAAAGAATATCTAACCGTATTCATTAAGGCTTAAATTATGCAAAATGATAATGATAATACACATGAAATCACACTAAATAATATCTCATTTGCCTATAAACAACGCAATATTCTGGAAAATGTTGACCTTGTGATTAAAAAAGGCGAATTTGCAAGTATTGTCGGCCCCAATGGCGGTGGGAAAACCACCCTTCTCAAGCTGATCCTTGGTTTAATCAAACCGGATAAAGGAGTGATCCGCATATTTGGGAAGTCCCCGGACAAGGTCAGGCAGCGGATCGGGTATATGCCCCAGTACGCCCATCTGGACATGGACTTCCCGGCAACTGTCATGGATGTGGTTTTGATGGGAAGGCTTAGAAAAACAAGCTTGTGGTTTTCAAAAAAAGACAAAATCAAGGTATTAAATGCCATTGATGAAATAGGGATGACAGCCTTTATCAACACAAAGTTTAATGAACTTTCCGGCGGTCAGAAGCAGCGTATTCTTATTGCCAGGGCCTTATGCAGCAACCCGGACATCCTGTTGCTGGATGAACCCACCGCCAATGTAGATCAGCAGACAGAAAAAAACCTGTTTTCCATTTTACAAAAGCTGAGTTTAAAAATGACCATTCTCCTGGTATCCCATGATCTCGGATTTGTTTCAAAATATGTCAAAAGTGTTATATGCGTAAACCGCCAGGTAGTCATTCACCCCACAACCCTGATAAACGGCGCCATGATAAAGGATATTTATCATGGTGATCTGAAAATGGTACGGCATGATCACAGGTGCAGCCCGGAAGGACACATTCATGATTGATATGGTTTATGCAATCTTTGATCCTGATAACCTGTTTCTAAGATATGCATTTATCATGGGCACTCTTGCCTCTATTTCCTTTGGCATCATTGGAACATTTGTCATCATAAAAAAAATTGGATACCTTGCCGGAGCTATTTCCCATTGCGTATTCGGCGGCATCGGTCTGGCACTTTTTCTCCAGGTAAATGCTGGACTCACCTGGTTTGATCCTATGTTAGGAGCCATTCTCGCTGCCATTATTGCCGCTGTGACCGTGGGGCTTGTTAGCCTTCATGCCAAGGAAAGGGAAGACACCATTATCGGTACGCTCTGGGCCGTGGGTATGGCATCAGGTATTTTGCTCATTGACATGACGCCCGGTTATTTCAATCTCGAATCCTATCTGTTTGGTGATATCCTGCTGATATCGGGCAAGGATCTTTTGTATATTGTCTGCCTGGATGTCTTGATTCTTGGTGTTTCCATCCTTTTCTTCAACCGGTTTTTCGGTGTTTGTTTTGATACTGAATTCACCTCCTTACGAGGGATCAATACAACTTTCTTTTATCTATTATTGCTCATTCTTACTGCCCTGACCGTAGTACTTCTGGTCAGGATTGTGGGAATTGTGCTGGTGATTGCTTTGTTGACGATTCCTTCGGCCATTGCCTCATTTTATGCAAAAAGACTATGGCAAATGATGCTTTATTCAATTTTATTATGCACTTTATTTACATGGGCGGGGTTAGGTATAAGTTACTCATGGAGCCTTTCATCCGGGCCCACCATCATTGTATTAAGCGGGGCTGTCTACCTTGTTCTGCTGGTTATCCATAAGCTGCTAAAATCATAACTAATTGAAAAAAAATAAAACAGTCGCATCATAGGAACTTAAAATTCTGTATACGTTCACGGGGTTAATGA
>JAGLFI010000088.1 GCA_023144585.1 Desulfobacula sp.
TGGAATGGCAATCTTAAAATAGCCTCTTAAAATAGCCTTGATAAAATCAAAAGCCTATGTTATTTTTTTTTATCCTATATTGACAATTTCTAAATTTGTTTAATTGTAAAAGAATAATGTGTTATTTGAATCAAATTTTTAGGAGGATCTCTTTATGAAAACGTTAATCGGTGGAGCTATTGCAGTTCTTCTAGGTGTAGTAGGTTTGGCTGTTTGGTTTAATCAGTTTTTAATACTTTTAGCAGGATGTATTCCACCTGTTCTTCTTTTAGGCGGAGGCCTTGCACTTTATCTTGGATTTGATGAGCTTAAAGATTCCTGGAAAAAAGATAAGGGCGTTGACGCACCTGCACCAGATGATGACAAAACAAAAATTGCAGAACTTGAAAAAGAACTGGAAGATCTGAAAAAAGAAAAATAAAAAATCTTTATGAAATTTAAAAAAGACCTGTTTTACAGCAGGTCTTTTTTAATGGCAGAGGTTGCAAGAAAATCTGCGATCTCATTTTCTTTAATACCTGAATGCCCTTTTACTTTAATAAAAGCCAAATCGAAAAATTTGCATATTAATGCTCTGATTTCATTCACAAGCTCTTGGTTTTTTTTGGGTTTCCAGTTTTTTGTCAAAAGGCCAATGGCATAACTTGAGTCTGAAAAAATACGAACCGGCAAGTCAACTCGCTTTAATTCTTCCAATGCCACCTTGATTGCTGTAAGTTCTGCAATATTATTGGTGGCTTTGCCAATATATCTTGATATCTTTTTTTTGTTTTCTTCATAGATGAAAAGAATACCGATTCCCGATGGACCCGGATTGCCGGATGAAGCCCCGTCCGTATAAATTTTAATGCAATTATCCGGAAGCGATGCTTCAATGTCAGGTTTTTTTGATGACCTATCTGGTTTCTTATCTGGTTTCTTACCTGGTTTCTTTTCCGGCTTTTTTCTGGCGGGAACAGCCTGGTCTTCAGGGTTTAAACTTTCCGGTTTGACTCTATACTCATAGTCTTGTTTTAAATTGTATTTTATCAATACCTTTGCTTTTTCAACCAAAAGGTTTCCATTGGCTTCTGTTGCCACCCAAACCTTGTTGCCTTTAAAACTCATCCTTTTCCAGGAGTTGGCCTGATGTTGATCATTCATATAAATGGTATTTCCTTGATATGGATTTAAACGTCGCAAGTTCTTGGGACCATTGATCTGCTAAAAGAGTTAAATCTTCTAATTTTGTCAGCTTTTTACGAAGTGATTGACTGCCAAGTATCAGATCTATGGGCATTTTTTCAAGCTCATATTCATACGGGGGTTCTGTAAAATTAAATTCATTCTTGTGATATTTGATGATCAACTGCATCACTATCAAAGAGGATAAATAAGGATTAAACTCCTCTTTTGAAGTGATATGAATTTGAAAGCCTTTACAAACATTGCCCTGCCATTTTCCAGATGTCGGCTCAAAATTAACCGGACGAAAACAGGTGCCTTTGATCATTTTATCAACTGCAGCTTTAATTTTTATCGTATCCAGAAAAGGAGCCCCGAATTGTTCAAAGGGCAAAGTGGTGCCGCGTCCCTCAGATATATTTGTGCCTTCAAAGATAATCTGCCCGGGATAGACCATGCAGGATTGCGGAGTCGGCAGATTCGGGGAAGGGGCTATCCACGGAAGTTGTGTGTCCTGCCAATATAGATCCCTTTTCCAGCCGGTCATTGGTATGATGGTCAGGTTACATCCAATATGAAATTCCTGATTAAAAAATTGTAAAATTTCTCCAATGGTCAAACCGTGCCGCATGGGGATAGGAAACCGCCCTACAAACGAGGAAAACTCTTTTGAAAGAATATTACCTTCAACTTGTGTTCCACCGATAGGGTTGGGACGGTCCAGAATAATGACCGGTTTATCAAGCTTTGCCGCCATTTCAAGGCAGTAAGATACCGTATAAATAAATGTATATACCCTTGTTCCGACATCCTGGATATCAACCAGCAAAATATCTATTAGATCAAACATTTTTTTTGTGGGAATTCTTGTGTCATTATATAAACTGTAAATCGGAATGTTTAATTCCGGCTCCAAAAAATGATCCGATTCAATCATATTGTCTTGCTTTTCAGCATAAAAACCATGTTGTGGAGAAAACAATGCTTTTAATTGTCCCGGGAAAAAGTCATGAATCAGTCTTGATGCATGATTAAAGGAACGATCAACCGATGCAGGATTGGACAGCAGACCCAGGCGCTTTCCCTTCAGGTGTTCAGGCGGGTCTGTGATCAGGTTCTCAAGCCCGATGGTCACTTTATTTTTCATATAAATCCTTATGCGTATTTATTTGTTCATAGTCTTAATTATCATAACCATTGACAAAATTTCAAATCCTAACTAAATATTATTCTTTTCATCATTAGGAGACATCAGGGCATGAAATTTAAAATCAGCGAACAGATAGCGACGATTAAACCCTATGAAGCCGGAAAACCACTTAAAGAGGTTCAAAGAGAGTATCAGATTGCTCATGTGATCAAGCTTGCTTCCAATGAAAATCCAATTGGCTTTTCTCCAAAGGTTTATGATGCCGTCGCACAAAATATGAAAGACATGAACCGGTATCCTGAATTTTCTAATTTTTTGCTATGCAACAAACTTTCTAAAAAATTTCATGTTGCACCGGAAAATATTGTCATTGGAAACGGATCTGATGATATTATTGCACTGTTGGCCCATGGTTTTTTAAATCCCGGGGATGAAGCATTGATGCCGCTGTCGTCATTTTTAATGTATGAAATCAGTGTTAAAACAGCTAAAGGCATACCTGTTATGGTTCCCTTGTCTGACTTTTCAACAAATCTTGAAGGACTTGTTGAAAAAATATCCGCTAAAACAAGATTGATTTTTATTACCAATCCGTTTAATCCCACCGGCAGCACGATTACCTATGATGAATTTGATGAATTTGCAGACAAAGTACCAGAGGATGTCATTATTATTGTAGATGAGGCATATATTGAATTTGTCAGAAATGATGCGGTTTATAATTCCTTGAAAAATCCATTGCAGGACCCAAGGATTGTGACCCTGAGAACATTTTCCAAAGCTTATGGACTAGCAGGGTTCAGGGTAGGATATGGAATAATGGACTCTGAAATTGCCCAAATCTTAAACAGGATCAGACAACCGTTTAATGTGAACACTCTTGCCCAGGCAGCGGCTTTTGCTGCCATAGACGACGAACAATTTTTAAATAAAAGTATCCAAACCACCCATGACGGTCTTGATTTTCTGTTTAAAGAGCTTGGGAACTTGGGCCTTCTCTGTCTACCGACCCAATCCAATTTTCTGATGATAAACCTTAAAACAGATGCAACACAAGTATTTGAAGAAATGCTGAAATCAGGTGTGATTGTAAGATCAATGAAATCATACGGGTTTGATACCTTTTTGCGGGTGAATACAGGCACAAAAGAAGAGAATGTCACTTTTATCCAGGCCCTTAAAAAGGTTTTAAAAAAATAAGGATTACAGATGAGCACAAGAATCATTACCATTGACGGTCCTGCTGGGGCAGGCAAATCCACTGTAAGCAAGCTGCTTTCAAAACAACTGGGATGTGTCTATGTGGACACCGGTGCCCTGTACAGGGGGGTTGCCTTTGAAATCCAAAGGCAGGATATTGATTGGAAGAATGATGCAGCGCTTGAAAATTTTCTAAGCAATCTTGATCTGAATTTTGTAATGAAAAAAGATTCCCTTATATTAATGTCATCCGGCAGAAATATTACTAACTTTATCCGGACACCTGAAATTTCCTTGCTGGCTTCCTTTTCTTCTGCAAAGCCGCAGGTTAGGGCAGCTCTTCTCGATATTCAAAAAAATATCGCCAAAACAAAAGATGCTGTTTTTGAGGGCAGGGATATGGGAACTATTATTTTTCCGGATGCTCCAGTAAAATTTTTTCTTTTTGCTGACTTAGGTGTTCGGGCAAAAAGACGATTTGATGAAATACCGGATCAAACTAAGGATATCAATAAGGTTCAACAGGAAATGAAATTAAGAAATGGGAACGATTCTCAAAGGAAATCAGCCCCTCTCAAGCCTGCCGCTGATGCCATTGAAATTGATTCCTCTTTTATGACCATTGAAGAAGTGGTTGATAAAATGCTGAAGATTATTGAAAAAGCTTGCAAAACTTAATAATTTTATTGATTTTTTCATTTTTATCTGATACAAAGACAAATTGTACTTGTCTATATATAGTCCATGTGGAGAGGTATAAAAATACGTTTAGGGGGATTAATATTAATGAACAACATTACTGAAGAAAACAAAAATCAAAAAATGGATACTGAAACATTAGAGAAAGAAGAGGTGACTTCGGAGAAAGAAGAAGTTACTCCAGAGAAAGAAGAGGTTACTTCCGAGAAAGAAGAAGATGCTCTACCTGAAATCACAGGTGAAGAAACAATGGACGAACTCTTGTATATCTATGAGTCCAGCCTTAAGAAATTTGAAGAGGGGCAGGTGGTAACCGGAACAGTCATATCTGTCGCCAGGGATATGGTTCTTGTAGATGTTGGATATAAGTCCGAAGGGCAGATCTCTATTCGGGAATTCATTGATGAAGAAGGTAATGTCAATGTCAATGTCAATGATGAATTTGAGGTAATGATTGAAGTATGGGATGAAGAAGAAGAGACGGTTCTTCTGTCCCGTGAAAAAGCCAAAAAAGTTAAGGTTTGGGATGCTATTAAAGACGTTTACGATGCAGATGGAACCACTGAGGGTGTCATTACCAGTCGGGTAAAAGGCGGTTTTTCCGTCGATGTTGGATTGCTGGCCTTCCTTCCCGGATCACAGGCTGACCTTCGACCCATCCGCAACATGGATGAAATGGTTAACCAGACCTATACATTCAAAATTCTTAAATATAACAAAAAGAGAAACAATATTGTTCTTTCAAGACGAGTACTTCTTGAAGCAGAACGAGATAAACTCAGGAGCAGTACCCTTGAGGCCATTGAAGATGGCAAGATCATGGAAGGTATTGTTAAAAACATCACTGAATATGGTGTGTTTGTTGATTTGGGCGGTGTAGACGGCCTTCTTCATATTACCGATATCTCATGGGGCAGGGTCAAACATCCTTCAGAGCTCTTTACCATAGGAGACAAAATCAATGTTAAGATTCTTTCTTTTGATCTTGAAAAAGAGAGAGTATCTCTTGGCATGAAACAATTGACTCCGGATCCCTGGACGACTGCAATTGATAAATACCCGGTTGACTCAAAAATAATGGGTAAGGTGGTCAGCCTGACGGATTACGGTGCATTCATTGAGCTTGAAGAGGGTGTTGAAGGACTCATTCACGTGTCTGAAATGTCCTGGACAAGAAAAATCCGTCATCCATCCCAGATGGTAACGGTTGGTGAGGAAATTGAAGCGGTTGTACTTGACCTGAAACCGGATAACAGAAGAAT
>JAGLFI010000089.1 GCA_023144585.1 Desulfobacula sp.
TCCTCTGGATCTCGCTGGTTCCTTCATAAATGGTGAACACTCTTGCATCCCGGTAGAATCTTTCAACGTTATAATCTTTGGTAAACCCGTATCCGCCATGTATTTGAATGGCTCTTGCCGTCACCTCGTTTACCATTTCAGACGCAAAGAGTTTGGCAATGGAAGCTTCCCGGGTATAGGGTTTTCCCCTGTCTTTCAGGGATGCTGCTGAAAAAATCAATTGTTTAGCCGCCTCAATCTGGGTGGCCATATCTGCAATCTGGAACCGTATGGCCTGGTGTTTTGAAATGGCTGCACCAAATTGTTTTCTCTTTTTTGCGTATTTTACAGCTGCGTCAAAGGCAGCCATGGCAACACCGTATGATTGGGCAGCAATACCGATTCTGCCACTGTCCAGACCTGACATGGCAATTTTAAAACCATCACCCTCTTTGCTGATTATATTGAAAGCCGGGACCGCACAGTTTTCAAGTATTATGTCGGTTGTATCAGAAGCTCTCAGCCCCATTTTATCTTCCATATGACCGACGATTAACCCTGGTGTTCCCTTGGGAATAACAAAACAGCTGATCCCCTTATGTCCTTTGCTTTCATCTGTTTTTGCGGTTACCAGAACGACTTTTGAATGTTTACCGGTGGTAATAAATCGCTTGGTACCGTTAATAATATATTGGTCACCATCCCTTACAGCTGTTGTCTGCTGGCTGACCGGGTCAGATCCGGCATCAGGCTCTGTCAGGGCGAATGCACCAATCATTTCACCGGAAGCAAGCGGAACCAGAAACTCTTGTTTTTGCTCCTCTGTCCCAAATTTATAAAAAGTTTCACAAACAATTGAATTTTGAACTGACATGACAACTGATGTTGACGCACATGAATAAGCAATCTCCGATAATGCCAAAACATAGGAAATCGCATCTGCAGACTCACCGCCGTATTCCTCGGGGATCATCATTCCCATTAGTCCGAGTTCACCCATCTGTTTGAAATTTTCAGCCGGGAATTCTTTTGTTTTATCCCTTTCTGATGCAGTTGCTGCAATAACTTTCCGGGAAAATTCCCTGACCATATTTTGAATCATCAATTGTTCATCGGTAAGCTTGAATAACATGATTTACTCTCCAAATATTTCCTGAAACGCTATGGTGCATACACCACAACAATAAGTTCTGCATCTATTTTGCCGGTATTTCGCAAGTCATGTTTAACGCCGGAATTAAAATGAAGTGAATCCCCTTTTTTTAATTTATTGACATGATCACCCACCTGAACCTCCACTTTACCTTCCAGAACATAGACAAACTCCTCTCCCTCGTGCTGAAACCCCACACCATCATGACTTTTTTGGGATTCAACTACGATTCTGAAAGCCTTAAGGTGTTTATTCTCAGCATTGGGTGTCAATGGTGTATAAGCATAGTGATCCGTCCGCTTGGTATAGGCCTTTGATCTTTCTTCTATGGCATCATCCTGCTCTTTTAATAAAAAACTTGAATCAATATGAAGGGTTCTGGAAATTGGCAAAAGTGTTCCAACCGAAGGCCTTTGATCACCACCCTCAATTTTCTTGATAAATTCTTTTGACAGCCCTGTTTCATTGGCCATTGTATCCAGGCTGATTTTTTTAGCCAGTCTGGCCCGTCTTATCCTCTTGCCAATGGGAATAATTTCTTTCTTTTTAGCCATTTTATCTCCAATTAATCAATCATTTCAATCCAGTTCCCGCTGTCTTCAGCTTTCCCGTATTGTATGTCGGTTAATGCATTATAAAATTGCATTGATATTTCACCCGGAGTCCCGTCACCTATGGAAATATTCCTTTCACCATATCTTATTTCACCCACAGGAGCAATAACCGCAGCAGTTCCGGAACCGAATACCTCTAACAATTTTCCGTCTTCATGGGCCTTAAACACTTCGTCAATACTGATTTTTCTTTCCGATATATTCATGCCCCATTTTTTTGCAAGGCTGATGACTGAATACCTTGTAATACCGGGAAGGATACTTCCGGTCAGGTTAGGGGTCACCAACTCATCATTTATGAGGAAAAATATGTTCATGGCACCGACTTCTTCTATATACTTTCTTTCAATGGCATCAAGCCAGAGCACCTGGGCATATCCATCCTTTTTTGCTTTTTCAGAGGCAATTAAGCTTGCTGCATAATTACCGGCAGTCTTAAATTCACCTACACCGCCTCTGACGGCCCTGACATGATCCTTTGAAACCCATATTTTCACCGGGTTCAATCCTTCAGCATAGTATGCACCAACAGAAGAAAGAATAATATAGAATTTATAAGTAAAGGATGCCCGCACGCCCAGGAACGGATCAGTCGCAATAATTGTGGGTCTTATGTACAGTGAAGTCCCAAGGGTCTCAGGAATCCATTTTTCTTCCAGCCGTATCAATTGTTTCATGGCATCCATGACAAAATCAATATCAAACTGGGGGATGCACATTCCTTTTGCAGACCGGTTCATTCTTTCAAAATTATCCCTGGGCCTGAAGAGACAAATCTTTTTATCTGATGTCTTATATGCTTTTAATCCCTCGAAGATAGCCTGACCATAATGAAAAACCATGGCAGCAGGAGAAATAAAAAAATCAGCATAAGGCACTATTTGAGGGTCATGCCATCCCTTATCCTCTGAATAATCCATGACAAACATATGATCTGTAAACACCTGGCCAAAGCCCAGGTCAGAATCTTTTGGCCTTGTTCTGTTCGTCTCTGCCTGGGTGACTTTAATTTCCATTGCATCCTCCGTGAATTTAACTCAAATTAATTTAATTTGCTTAAAACATATGAGTGCCAAGTTTATACTTTACCAAGATCATTTTATCCCTTTATTATTGACTGACTCATTTTTTTCAGGCTATTATACTAAATTATTTATTTGTTTAAAACAAAGGGAAAAAAATGAATATAAAATATCATATTGAAACCGCATGGAAACACTGCATCAACAATATTGTATCTTTGATTATTCTAACGCTTGTGGTCGCTGCTGTCAGCATTATTTCAATCGGTATCCTGGCACCTGTGGCATTAGCAGGATATACCGATTCTCTTTTTCAATTATTAAAACACAACCGGGAACCCAAAGCCCAGGATGTTTTTTCACAGCTCGGGCTGTTTTTACCCCTGTTTATATTCGGCCTCATCGTCTTTATCATCACCATCATAGGGTTTACCCTGTTTGTTATACCCGGTATTTTGTTCACCGTTATTATTGGTTACACATGCCTCTATATAATCCCAATAATGGTGGACAAAAAATATGGCCTTTTGGATGCCATCAGAGCAAGCATCACCATGGTCACAAGACCCCATCTTTCCGACCATATCATTGTTTTTATTATTTTTGCTGCACTCACCACCGTTGGCGGATCATCTTTTATTGGTTTTTTATTTCTTCAACCCTTTGCAACTCTCTTGCTTTTGTCTGTCTATGAAGAGATAAAATAAAAAAATTTATGCAGCAATCTTCGATCAAAAACTATGAGTTTGAAACCGGCGTATATCGGCCGCCCAGTGAAGGCGGCAGTGCATCCCTTTTTTTGCGGATGACCCGTAACTGTCCCTGGAACCATTGTACTTTCTGCGCCATGTATAAATCAGAAAAATTTGAACTGCGAAACCCTGAGGATATCATACAGAATATCAATGTCATGCATGACATATATTTGCAGCTAAAAGAGATTTCATTAAAACAGGGTCAGGCAGGTATATTTTCAAACCAAACTTTTTCCCAATTCTTAAAAAAAACACCGGAGCTCTATTTTCACCAGGGTATTTCCATGCTCTTCAACTGGCTGGCTGTTGAAGGAAAAACCGTTTTTTTACAGGATGCCGACAGCCTGATCATGAAAACGGATCACATGATTCAGGTCTTAAAACATTTAAAAACAACCTTTCCCACAATTCAAAGAATTACTTCCTACAGCCGGTCCAGAACCATTGTAAGAAAACCCGAGGCTGATCTTGAAAAAATCCGAAAGGCCGGTCTCGACCGGCTTCATATCGAGCTTGCAACAGGAGATGCAGCCCTGCTTAAAAAAGTCAAAAAAGGCGCCACACCCGAGGACCATGTTAAAGGCGGACAAAAGGCTATGAAAGCAGGCTTTCAGGTATCTGAATACTGGATGCCGGGACTTGGCGGCAAGACCCTGTCAAAAGATCACGCACTGAACACCGCACAAATTCTCCATCAAATCAATCCCCATTACATCAGATCACGACCCTTTACCCCCAGGCCCGGAACTATATTGTATGAAAAAGCATCCAGAAATGAGCTGGAACGAATGACCCCAAAAGAGCAGTTATTGGAAATAAGACAGACACTTGAACCACTCAATATAACATCCAGGGTCTGCTTTGATCATGCAGGAAATCACTGGACTGCACCAGATGGTCGACTCCTTTTAAGCCAAAGCTATGAAGGGTATCAATTCCCCGAAGAAAAAGAAAACTTACTTGGGTTAATTGAAAAAGGCATAGGGCATTATTCATAAATATCGAAGCGTTTCCTTTATAAATAGTATTTCATCAGAATTTATGGTATATTAATTTTCATGAAAAAATATTAATATTTATCTAAATTAATTGGATATATATGCCATGAAAACAATGAAAGCGATTGTAAAAGCAAAGCCTGAACAAGGCTTATGGCTTCAGGATGTTCCCATTCCCGATATCAGTTATAATGAAGTGCTGATCAAAATCAAAAAGACAGCTATTTGCGGGACGGATGTTCATATCTATAACTGGGATAAATGGTCGCAGCAAACCATTCCCGTGCCCATGCACATTGGCCACGAATTTGTGGGGACGATTGAAAAAGTCGGTGCCCATGTGAAGGATTTCAAGCCGGGCGACGGCACTTATGTATAAACACAAAAGGGGTGGGTGTAAACAGACCCGGGGCCTATGCGCAATATCTTGCCATACCGGTAACCAATGTCTGATATTGTAATAAAAACATCCCCCTGGATGTACTTGCCTGTTTTGATCCCCTGGGGAATGCAACTCACACGGCTCTGTCCTTTGATGTCCTGGGAGAAGATGTTCTGATTACAGGTGCCGGCCCTATCGGCTGCATGGCCGCTGCCATTGCCAGACATGCCGGTGCCCGGTATGTGGTGGTGACGGATGTCAATCCGTACAGGCTTAATTTTGCCAAAAAAACAGGCGCCACCTTAACCATTGATGTTACAAAACACAGCGTTGAACAGGCCCAAAAAGACCTTGGCATGAAAGAAGGATTTGATGTGGCCATGGAAATGTCAGGCAACCCCTCCGCCTTAACGTCAATCCTTGACAACATGTGTCATGGCGAGAAAATTGCATTTCTGGGCATCATGCCCGATAATACGGATATTGACTGGAACAAAGTTGTGTTTAACATGCTGACAATCAAGGGCATCTATGGCAGGGAAATGTATGA
>JAGLFI010000009.1 GCA_023144585.1 Desulfobacula sp.
AATAACAGTCTTTTAAATCCTTTGCTTGAAGACCGGCTGGGATACACTGTTCTCAGTCATACGGATTTAAGCCGTGAAAACGGAAGAACAATTGGAAATATTGACCTTTCCACATTAAATTGGGGCAACTTTGATCTTGTTGTTATAGATGAATCTCATAACTTCAGAAATAACACCAAAGGCAAACGGGATGAAGACGGTAATATCATCAAAAAGAGCCGATATGCAAAATTATTGGATGATATAATAAATTCAGGTATTACCACAAAAGTGCTCATGCTTTCCGCAACTCCGGTTAATAACAATCTTAAAGATTTAAGAAATCAGCTTTATTTTATATCCGGTGGGAAGGAAGACGCATTCAGCGAAAGAACAGGAATAAAAAATTTAGCCCTGACAATAAAAAATGCTCAAACTATTTTTACACACTGGGCTGACCCCAAAAAAAATAGTGCCAGAAATGTAACGGATTTATTGGAAAAACTGGATTCTTCCTTTTTCAAACTTCTTGATGCCCTTACTATTGCCCGTTCCAGAAAACATATAGAAACGTATTACAAATCAGAAATGGAAAGAATAGGCGCCTTTCCCAAAAGACTTCCAGTGATTTCAAAAGCACCGGAAATAGATATAGAAGATGAATTTCCCTCTTATGACAGAATCAACAACGAAATAATGACGTATAAACTCTCTCTCTTTAATCCAGCAGCTTATGTAAAAAAAGAGCATAAAGCATACTATGAAGAAAAAGCGGATAAAGTCGTTGCTGCGTTTTCTCAAGAAAATCGAGAATATTTTCTAATTGGTATGATGAAAATAAACTTTCTTAAAAGATTGGAGAGTTCGATTAAATCCTTTGAAATTTCCATGGAACGGACAATTAACAAAATTGCAGCACTTGAAAAACGTATTAAAGAGTATCGCAAACATCCTCAAACAGAACTAAACTTTGAAGCACCCGATATAAATGAGAGTGAAGATGAAGAATTAAATGAGGCGAACAGTATTGGGAAAAAACTTAAATATAAATTAGATCATCTTGATTTAACCCTCTGGTTAGAAGACTTAAAAAGTGACAAGGATGCTCTTGTATTGTTAAAAAATGCCGCAACGGTCGTCACGGCGGATAGAGACAAAAAACTTTGGCAATTAAAAAATATTATTAAAAATAAAATTGAGACCCCGTTAAACAAAGGGAACAAAAAGGTCATTATATTTACTGCTTTTTCCGATACAGCAGAATATCTTCACCATAATTTAAAAGAATATGTGATCAAAGAGTTAAATCTGCATATTGCTCTCATAACCGGTTCCGGGACCAATAAAACATCTCTGGGAAAAAATAATTTCAACCATATCCTTACAAATTTTTCCCCGATTTCAAAAAACAGGGATAAAATAAGAGAAATGCCCCAGGATGAAGAGATAGATATTCTCATTGCAACAGATTGTATATCCGAAGGACAGAATTTACAGGATTGTGACTATCTTGTTAACTATGATATTCACTGGAATCCTGTGCGAATCATTCAACGCTTTGGACGAATAGACCGGCTTGGCAGTAAAAATAACAAAATTCAACTTATGAACTTCTGGCCGACCAATGATCTTAACAATTATATAAACCTTAAAGACCGGGTTGAAGCAAGAATGGCCCTTGTAGATATTACTGCAACCGGAGAAGAAAACTTATTGGAATCCGACCAGCTTCATGATTTAATAGAAGAAGATCTAAAATTTCGAAACCGGCAACTTAAAAAACTGCAAAAAGAGGTTCTGGATCTGGAAGAACTTGATGAAAACATCTCTTTAAGTGAATTTACCCTTGATGATTTCAGAATAGAACTTTCAAACTATATAGAAAAAAACAGACACCGGATAGAAAATTCACCTTTAGGCATCTATGCAGTTGTGCCTTCTCCGGTTGGACTATATTCAAAGATGGGCAAATATAAGGGAATCAGTGAAACCATAATAAAAATCATAAAACCCGGCGTTATCTACTGTTTAAAACAGAATGGAAATACAGACGATAATGAAACCATCAATCCTCTTTCTCCCTACTTTCTTGTATATATTCGTGATGATAATACTGTCCGTTTTAACTATACGCACCCCAAACAAATTCTTGAAATTTTCAGGCTGCTCTCAAACGGGAAGGATATCCCTTATGAAAAACTGTGTGATATCTTTAACAGTGAAACTGACGATGGCTCAAATATGGTTTCCTATAACAAACTTTTAAAAACCGCTAACGAATTTGAAAAAAACTTTCTGGACCAAAATAACAAGATAGCTGATTTAGAAAAATTCAAAACCAAAGCACAAACTGATAACTGGAAGAGAATAGAGCTTCTTTTTCAGTTAACAGATGTTGAAATGAACAGCCAGGGCGATATATTTGATACAGGGAAATTTGATAACGCCATAATCAATGCCTATCTCTTTTTTGCTATAGAATTAAAATCCAATCATTACAACAGAACAGGCTTCTCTAATATTACGCGACAGATAAACCGGGTTTTCTCCATGCCGGTTATGCTTATTGTTAAATATGATAATAATATAACTCTTTCCATCATTAAAAGACGGCTGCATAAAATAGATGAAAGCCGTGATGTTCTGGAAAAGGTAACACTGATTAAAGATATCAATACGATAAAACCGCACAGAGCGCATATTGAAATTCTTTTTGATCTGAGTCTGGAGGAGTTAAGGAAAAAGCATTCTGTATCTAATTTTGTTGAATTGCAAAAGGCCTGGCAAAAAACGCTTGACTATTCCGAACTGAATAAAAAATTCTATTCAGAAATTGCCAACTGGTATTTCTGGGCAATTGAGAACATTGAGTTCCCGGATGATTTGGAGAAAAATCCAGACATACGCAATGCCACTGCTGCCATTCGCCTTTTAACCCGTCTTATTTTTGTCTGGTTTATAAAAGAAAAATCGGTTATCCCCGAAGCCCTTTTTCAGAAAAAAAAATTAAAGCAGATCCTCAAAGATTTTACAGATCCCGGGAGTTCAGATGCCACAATTTTCTATAAAGCAATTTTGCAAAACCTCTTTTTTGCCACACTCAGTACAGAAAAAGATAAACGAAAATTCAGGGGCAAAAAGTGGGTAAATGGAAGAAATATAGACTTTGGCAATCAGTATGTCTATCGCTATGAAAAACTTGTGTCTGATGTGGACAGATGGAAAGCTTTGTTTGCCGATATTCTTTTTTTAAATGGCGGCCTTTTTGAAAACCTGGATAACAAAAAAAAACGAATTATGGTAGATGGGTTTTCGGAAGAAAAACGAAACTACCTGAATGTACCGGATTTTCTTTTTTTTTCCACCCAGAGAAATATTGATTTAAATAAAACTTTTGATACCAAAGGTAAGAATTATAAGGTAAAGGGTCTTCTTGAAATTTTAAATAATTACAAATTCACTATTGCTGAAAACACGCCCATAGAAGAAGAGATCGCCCTTGACCCTGAACTTTTAGGCAAAGTGTTTGAAAATCTGCTGGCAAGTTTTAACCCTGAAACAAAAACAACGGCCAGAAAGCAGACAGGGTCTTTCTATACTCCTAGGGAAATAGTGGATTACATGGTGGATGAAAATCTTAAAGTGTCATTCTCCCGCATGGTTTCATGCAAACTTGAAAATACTACATCCGAGGATATTAAAATTGGACTGGATATCCTCTTTGCCTATACTGAAAAGGAACATGCTTTTAATGATATAGAAGTAAAACAGATTGTCAAAGCAATATCTGAAGTAAAAATACTTGATCCTGCCTGCGGTTCGGGTGCTTTTCCCATGGGGATACTGCATAAGCTTGTCTTTATCCTGACAAAACTTAATCCTGATAATATTTTCTGGCGGGAACTGCAAAAGCAAAGGGCGATTAAAGAAACAGAGAATGCCTACAATCTTGGGAAACAGAAAGAGAGACAAACAAGGATTAAGGAGATTGAAGAGACATTTAATTCCAATACATCTGACTATGGCAGAAAGCTCTTTTTAATAGAGAATGCCATTTACGGCGTGGATATACAACCCATTGCCGTACAGATTGCAAAGCTCAGATTTTTTATATCCCTTATTGTAGATCAGGATATGAAAAACAATATTATAATACCGCTTCCCAATCTGGAAACCAAATTTGTCGCAGCGGATACGCTCATAGGCGGGAAAAAGAAAGAACTGTCACAACTGGATCTTTTTGATAATCGAGCAATTGAAAAATTCGAAGATGAGCTTAAAACTATTCGGTATAAATATTTTAATGCTCGAAATCCTATAGAAAAACTTAGCTTGCGCAAGCAGGATAAAAGAATCAGAGAAAAAATTGCCGATCTGGTTAAAAAAAGTGGTGGAAATGAAACAATAGCAAAACGGCTTATCAGTTGGGACCCTTATGATCAAAACCATGCGG
The DNA here is from genome assembly GCA_023144585.1 of Desulfobacula sp. GTDB lineage: Bacteria > Desulfobacterota > Desulfobacteria > Desulfobacterales > Desulfobacteraceae > Desulfobacula. Next base: position 4,433 of record JAGLFI010000009.1, read on the forward strand.
CTTCTTTTTTTGATAATGAATGGATGTACGGCATAATAGATGGATTTGATATTGTTATCGGTAATCTGTCCTATGTACCGATACAAAAGTTCAGCGGCAAGCAGGAACAAAAAAACTGGGAAAATGAAAATTATAAAACTTTTGTTAAGACAGGAGATATCTATTGCCTTTTTTATGAAAAGGGAAATATGCTGCTTAAAGACGGCGGAGCACTTGCCTTTATTTCATCCAACAAATGGATGCGGACAAATTATGGTAAGGCAACAAGGAAATATTTCTTGAAAAGTGCTAGCATCCTCCAATTAATTGATTTTGGAGATTCACAAATTTTTGAAAATGCCACAACCTATACAAATATTTTAATTTCTTGCAAAGGAAAGACTAAAAATCAGATCAAAGCTTGGGATTTAAGCAAAGGATACAAATCAAACTCTTCATTAGAGGCTATGCTTCAAGAGAATACTTCTTGCGAAAGTATTTTGAATGAAAATTCATTTGTTATTATACCAACCGAACAGGCTTCTATTAAAAAACGGATAGAAGAGATTGGTACTCCGCTTAAGGATTGGGATATTTCCATATATCGTGGTATTTTAACAGGTTTTAACGAAGCCTTTATTATCAGCAGTGAAAAAAAAGATGAGTTGATTGCCAAAGACCCCAAAACCGCAGAAATCATCAAGCCTATTTTGAGAGGCAGAGATATTAAAAAATATAAGACGGAGTTCGCGGATTTGTGGTTGATAAATAGCCACAACGGATTTTTTGATAATGAATCTCAGAAAAGAGTATCACCGATAAATATTGATACTTTCCCGGCAATAAAAGATCATTTGGATAACTATCGGGAAAGGGTAGAAAAAAGGCAGGATAAAGGGATTACACCGTATAATTTGCGAAATTGTGCTTATCTTAAAGAATTTGAGAACAAAAAAATTATATGGATAGAAATGTCTCCAACCTCTAACTTCACATATAGTTCAACAACAATGTTTATTTTAAATACAGGCTATATTATGACCGGGAATAACCTTAAATATTTTCTCGCGGTTGTAAACTCTTCATTGTTAAGTTGGTACTTCCCTTTTATATCTACTGATGTTAGAGGAAATACAAGACGCTATCTAAAACAGTATGTTGATAATTTTCCCATCCCAAAAATTCCCAAAGAGAAACAATTTCCTTTTGAAGCCCTTGTGGACTGCATCCTCTTTGCCAAAGAAAATGGAATGGAAAGTGAATCTGACAGAATTCAATCCATTATAGATTTGATGGTTTTTGATCTTTATTTTGAAAAAGAGATGAAAAAAAAGGATTGTTATATCACCGATTATATTACAGAAAAGATACAAGCTTTCAAACCGGATGATACAGATGAATTTAAAAAAGAATATATAAAAGCATTTTATACTTTCACATCAAAAGATAAGAATGTATTTCGCTGCTTAAAATTTGCCCATCATCTTGTAAAACCCGTCAGAATTATAATGGAGCAAAAAAATGGATGATAGATTAGATACGCTTAAAGTTGCAGAAGACCAGGCTGATTACACTGCTCCAATAAAAATAAACAGAATAAAACTTAACAATTATAAATTTTTTTATGGTGAATTTGAACTTGCCGTCAATGGAGAAAACCTTCTTGTATATGGAGAGAACGGAACAGGAAAAAGCTTAATTTACAAAGCCCTGGAACTGCTGACCAAAAAGGAGATCCCGGCAGATGAATTTATTAAAAACCGGAATGTATTTAATCCGGAAGGTGAGACTTCGATAGAAATAGAGTTTACCAATGGTCAGGAGTATATCATTGATGCGGACACAACCACCTATCCTGATTATGTGGATTTTTTACACGGGCTGTCTGTTTTTGTGCCGATGCTTGACTATAAAAAACTGCTTAAAGTCCATTATACCATGGAGAATATCGAACAGATCAATCTGTATAGACTGTTCAGGACTCTGTTGAGAGATTATGAATACAAACAGAATGAAAAACTATCTGCAATTAAAGATCCCAATAAGTATTATGAAGAATTAACCCGGATAATGGAGGATAAATTACTTAAGGATATCAACAATTACTTAAATAAATACTTTGAATCTGACTGTATGATTGATTCTTTTGATTGCAGAACGGAAATTGACAGTGAGGATGACACAAGAATAATACCTGTCGTCAATATAACCATTGATTACAAGGAAAATTCCATAGAAAATTATCACAATTTTTTCAATGAAGCCCGGTTATCCGCACTGGTAATTTCAATTTATCTTTCAACTATTAAAACCCTATACAGTGCTTTAAAAAAAGGTTCTCTTAAAATCCTCATTCTTGATGATCTGCTGATCAGTCTTGATATGAGCAACCGATTAAAGCTCTTAGAAATATTGAAAAATGAATTCACTGATTTTCAGATTTTCTTTTTTACTCACGACAAAGAATTGTTTGAAATTTATAAAAATAAAATGGCCTGGAATAAATACGAAATATATCTTGATGACTCAGGAGAAATACCAAAAGCCATCCTTAAGCAGGGCAAATCAGAAATTGAACGGGCAAAAGAATATTACGCTAAAAAAGAATATGATGCCTGTGCACTGCTTTTACGAAAAGGGTTTGAAAAAATCCTTAAAGCATATCTAACACCTAGAGAACAGAGAAATAGCAATTGCGAAGAACTGAATCTTTCAGATCTGGTTGAAAAAGCAATATCAAAGAGCAGCAGTGAAAACAAAAATATTCTGGAAAAACTCAATTCTGACCGACAACATATTCTCAATCCTCTAAGTCATAATGACACGCGGCCTATTTATTCTCAGAAACTAAAAAGTGCTATGGATGATTTAGAAAAACTAAAAGGATTATTATTACAATGACCAACTTGATACAGCCCATACTTGACCATAACAATCTCAATCTTGTTCTGGACAGCCTGAAACTTGGAATCATCTGCCATACTCCAGAAAGAATCATTACTGTTTTCAATAAGGAAGCAGAAAGAATTACCGGATATTTAAAAAAAGAGGTTATTGGCAATGACTGTCATAGAGTTTTCCAGGCACCTTTTTGTGGAGGAAAATGTTCTTTTTGCGATGGTGTGCCACAGTTTCCTTTTGGTGCAAAAGAATATCCATTGAACATCATTACAAAAGATGGTTCTACCCGTCAGCTTGAAATGACTGTCTCTGCCATCATCAACCATGACAATGTATTTAAGGGAGTACTTGCATCCTTCAGGGATGTGACTGAAACCTTTAACCTATCTTTAAAAGCTGAAAACCTTTCAAACTTTGCAGGCATCATCGGCAAGCACAAATTAATGCAGGATATTTTCAGACAGATCAGGGATGTTGCCCTGTACAATTACCCGGTTCATGTTTCAGGTGACACGGGCACGGGAAAAGAACGGGTAGCCTATGCCATTCATGATATCAGTTCTTATGGCACCGGTGCCTTTGTTCCTGTAAATTGCGGCGCTATTCCGGAAGGGATTGTGGAAAGTGAATTATTCGGACATGTCAAAGGGGCATTTTCCGGAGCCATCAAAGAGAGAAAAGGAAGATTTGAACTGGCTGACAAGGGCACACTCTTTCTGGATGAAGTGGCAGAACTGCCTTTAAAAACTCAGGTAAAACTTTTAAGATTTTTACAGGAAGGCTCTTTTGAAAAAGTCGGCGGTGAAAAAAAAGTCTCCGTGAACACCAGGATCATCAGTGCATCCAATCAAAACCTTAAAGAGGAAGTTACGGCTGGCAGGTTCAGGGAAGATCTTTTTTACAGGCTCAATGTCATCCCCATTCATCTGCCCCCTTTAAGGAAGCGCAAAAGCGATATCCATCTTTTGGCTGCCCACTTTTTAAAGGAAGCTGAACAGGAAAGCTCCAATGCGGTTCCAAAACTTGCCAACGAAGCCATTGATATCATGCTTGATTACCACTGGCCGGGAAATGTCAGGGAATTAAAAAACGTGATCCAGTTTTCCGTGGTGAGATCCAGGGGCAATGAGATACTGCCATCAGATCTGCCCATGGAAATCACCCAGGGTAAAGATATTGACATTCAACTTTCAGACAGACCTGAACCTCAGGAAACGATTCCTGCCAGGAGCAAACTTGACATTGATTCGGTCAAGGCTGCGATTAAAAAGACCGGAGGTAACAAATCCAAGGCTGCGAGGGTATTAGGTGTTGGAAGAGCAACCCTTTACAGATATCTTGCCCAGAATGAAAAAATAAAAAATTATGTGGATCAGTTTTGATGATCACTGATTTCACGGGTTTTTATCTTCAATCTTTTCTCATTTTCATCAAAACTGAAACGTATGGTCTCATCCTGGCTGAACTTTCCTTTAAGAATCGTCATTGACAAGGGGTTTTCAATCTCCTGCTGGATAACCAGTTTTAGGGGGCGTGCGCCGAATGTGGGGTCATATCCTTTTTTTGCCAGGTGCTCCATGGCTTTGTCATCCAGATGGATCGAAAGGTTGCGGGATGTCAGCCGCTGATTAAGTATCTTGATCTGGATTCCGGCAATCTGTTTTAAATTCTCCATTGTCAAAGCATGAAAGATTATAATTTCATCAATCCGGTTCAAAAATTCCGGCCTGAACGCCTCTTTTAATGCACTGGCTATGCCCTGCTGGATATCGGCATCCTCAAACTCGTTGTTTATCCCTGCCTCCTGCAAGAACCTGGAGCCCACATTGGATGTCATGATGATAATGGTGTTTCGAAAATCCACAGTCCTGCCATGGCCGTCTATCATCCTGCCGTCATCCAGAACCTGCAAAAGAACATTAAACACATCCTGATGGGCTTTCTCAATCTCATCAAACAAGATCACCGAGTAAGGGCGTCTTCTGACTGCCTCTGTTAAAAACCCTCCCTCATCATACCCCACATATCCCGGAGGGGCGCCAATGAGCCGCGCCACAGAATGCCTTTCCATATATTCCGACATATCCACCCGAATCATATTCTCATCACTGTCAAAGATAAATTCAGCAAGAGCTTTAGCCAGTTCCGTCTTCCCAACTCCTGTGGGCCCCATGAAAATAAAGGTGCCGATGGGACGGTCTTACAGCGAAAGCCCTGATCTTGCCCGCCTGACCGCATTGGATACAGCATCAATGGCTTTTTTTTGGCCGATAACTCTCTTTTTAATATAATCTTCCATTTGGATCAATTTTTCCTGCTCGCCCTTGAGCATTTTAGAAACTGGAATCCCTGTCCAGGCTGAAACTACCTCTGCCACATCAGATGCTTCTACATCTTCCTTGAGCATTCTTTTGTCCTTTTGAAGCTCATTTAGGGTTTGTTTTTTGGCTTCAAGGTCTTTTTGCAGTTGTTCAATGGTGCTATCTCTGATCTTGGCAACCGTTTCAAGGTCTCCATTACGCTCGGCCATATGAGCCTCGGTCTGGGCGCTGTCCATGGCCTCTCTTATACTGCTTATGGCTTGTATCAATTGCTTCTCATTGTCCCAATGAAGTTTTAACGGCCCGACTTTTTCTTTCATGACCGCAATATCCATTTCAAGTTTTTCAAGCCGCTCTTTGGAAGCCTTATCTTTTCCCTTGATCAGGGCCTGCCGCTCAATCTGGGCCTGGGTAATTTTTCTTAAAATTTCATCGATAGCCCCTGGCATGGAATCAATCTCTATCCTCAGCCGGAAAGCACATTCGTCCATCAAATCCACGGCCTTGTCCGGCAGAAACCGGTCTGCAATATACCGGTTGGACAGGGTAGCTGCGGCCACAATGGCAGAATCCTTGATCCGTATCCCATGGTGTATCTCATATTTTTCTTTCAATCCCCTTAAAATAGAGATGGTATCTTCCACTGTAGGTTCTTTTGCAAAAACCTGTTGAAATCGCCTTTCAAGGGCAGCATCTTTTTCAATATATTTTCAGTATTCATTGAGTGTGGTAGCACCGACACATCGAAGCGTTCCCCTGGCAAGAGCAGACTTGAGCATATTCAAGGCATCCACAGATCCTTCTGCTGCCCCAGCCCCAACCACAGTATGAAGCTCATCAATAAAAAGAACCACTTCACCCTGGGCCGCTTCCACCTCTTTTAATACTGCCTTGAACCGTTCTTCAAATTCACCACGGAACTTGGCCCCGGCAAGCAATGCTCCCATATCAAGGGCAATCACCCGCCTGTTTTTCAATGTTTCAGACACATCTCCTTCAATAATTCTCTGGGCCAGACCTTCGACAATAGCAGTTTTACCAACACCGGGCTCACCAATGAGGACCGGGTTATTTTTACGTCTCCTTGACAAAACCTGCACAATCCGGCGAATTTCTTCATCCCTGCCGATAACGGGATCAAGCTTTCCATCCCGGACAAGCTTTGTTAAATCCCGTCCAAACTTTTCAAGGGCCTGATATTTTTCTTCAGGATTCTGGTCTGTCACACTCTGATTTCCCCGAATATCCTTTAACACGGATAGAATGGCATCACGTGTCACACCATTTTGTTTCAAGATCCGGAATACATCTCCCTTCATTATACTAAGAGAAAGAAGCATATGCTCAAGGCTCACGTATTGATCTTTCATTTTCCGGCTTTCAGAAAATGATTGATTCAACAGCTTTTTGCCGTCCCGTGAAAGATAGATATTTCCTGCACCAGATACCTGGACGAGTTTTTCAATTGCTTTTTGAGTATCTCTTTTCAGGACATCTATTTCAACACCGACCTTTCTTAATATGGACAGGGCAATCCCCTTATCATCCTCAGTCATGACCTTTAAAAAATGAATCGGTTCAATGGCCTGGTTGCCATATTTTTGAGCCATATCATGGGCTGATTGCAACAACTCCTGCGATTTAACCGTTAATTTATCGAGTTCCATAAGGTACCTTTCATTATTATTTATTATTCATTGCATAAAGTAATGCAAAATTAAATACTGTCAAGCGACTGTCTCCCAATTCTTTTATCCCGGCCTATCCTCTGGATACATAGTTTTCCCATTGACAGCCCCCACTTTGTGGTATATATTTAAAAAAATTAATACCACACTGAATAATCCTTTAACTTAAAAAGTGTAATAAATGAAAAGCAATAAATTTAAAGACATCAGAGCGAGACTGAGCAAGACTCAAAAAGAGCTGGCACAGCTTCTTGGCGTTTCTATAAAGGCAATTCACAGCTATGAACAAGGCTGGCGCAGAATTCCCCATCATGTTGAACGCCAATTGCTTTTCCTGCTTTCCAGGACACTCATGGACGATGACATACCTTCTGATAAATGCTGGGATATCCGGAAATGCCCGGATAAAATACAAAAAAGCTGCCCGGCATGGGAATTTAAATCCGGTGATCTGTGCTGGTTTATTAATGGGACCAAATGCAGTGGCAAAGCCTACAGTTCATGGGAAGAAAAAATGGAAGAGTGCAAAAACTGTGAAGTGTTTAACCGTTTTTTTGAAAAGGAAACTAAAGGAAATGGATGACTTTATTATAAACAGTGTGTGCCGAACCGAAAGAGACAATGCTTCCGACTATCGTAAAAAATTACCACAGGTCATCAATACTATTCTGACATCCATGGAAGATGAGAGATGTTTTGCCCATATAGGGGATGAACCGATCCATTTTTCAAC
>JAGLFI010000090.1 GCA_023144585.1 Desulfobacula sp.
GTTTCTGCAAGAGGCTCATAATAATAAAGAAAAAATCGCTAAGATGGCTGATGATGTAGAAACCCTTTCGACCTTTTATCCCGGGCAGGTTGATTTTTGGAAGTTGCTGATTAAATCGATTGAAAAATTTCAAATCAACTTAACTGAGATAAAAAAAATCGGAAATATTCTTATATTTCAGCAAGTTAACCCAGATATTAGCATCACCATCTCCTTACGATTTGATCACTAAAGCAGACAAATTATTAAAAATGGTTCAAACCCATAATGATCAAATCATACAAGAAATAACCAAAGTCCATAGGATAAAGTCCATATCAAAGATAGATTCAATGATTAAGGAACTGGTTAACCTTCTTGACAGCCATAACCCAGATCAGGATCTGCGCAATAAATATTTATATGCATTGAGGAGTGCAAAAAAACAATTACTGCATACTAAAAATATCAAACAAATTGATCTGTTACTCTGTGACACAGAAGATATGGTTGATGATTTTGTTGAAGGAATTATTAAAAACGATTTATAGGAGCCCTATTTTTCATGGATGTCACTTTACTGCCAGCATTGTGATATCATCACTCTGAGGAGCATCTCCAATAAATGCAAACAGATCTGTTTTAATCATCTCCAAAAAAGTCTCTACAGAACCATAAAAGTCCTTATTAATTAGATTTTTCAATCTGGATCGCATATAAAAATCTCTTGTTTCTGATCGTGCTTCCGTCACCCCGTCTGTAAAGCCAAAAAGCATATCGCCTGTTTCAAGCTGGATGGTTTCAATCTCGTATATAGCTCCCTGAATCGGCCCTAATACTGGCCCGGTAGCCTTAAGAGACTGCTTTATACCATTTTTGCCGATAATTAGAACTGGCTCATGTCCACCATTAATATAAAGTACCTTGCCGGTTATTGGATCGATAACACCAAAAAACAATGTCACAAACATGCCCTCTTCGCAATGTTCTTTTGCCAGATATTCGTTGGTCAGAGAAACTGCTTTCAAAGCATCTTTGGGTAAAAATTCTTCATTGATACTGCCAAAATTCATACTATCTCCAGTGGCGAAAGATCCTGAAAAAATACGTAAGAGGCTCCGAGTCAATGCCATAAAAAGTGCAGATCCGACCCCCTTACCACTGACATCACCGATAACAAATCCGATATGATTATCCGGCAATTCAAACATATCATAAAAATCACCAGACAATTGCAAAGCAAAATGGAAATATGATGAGATAGCACAATTTTTAACTTTTGGCAGAAAGTGAGGTAAAAAATCTTTCTGAATTTTTTTTCCTTTCTTAAGCTCATCATTAAGTGCCTTAGAATATTTCTCTATAGATTGTTTGGCATTTTCAAGTGAAATTTTTGATTGCTCAAGTTTTTTATATAACTTGGCATTTTCAATGGCTATCGCCATCTGATTGGCAGCTTGCTGGGCAATATCCACAGAAATCCGATCGAAATGTGAAGGTAAAGAATGCATCAAGGTCATAATACCAAATAGTGTATTATGCCTGAGAACGAGTACAGTTAAAGCTGAGCGAACGCTATAGGATTGGCCGGGAAGCGTAAGCCATCTGGCATCTGTCTTTGTATCGGTTACAAGTCCGGATGCAAGATTTTTTTTTATCCATCCGGCAAGCCCTTTATCTATAACTTTGCCGATCAAAGTGGATCGCTTTTCTCCACTTATCTGGTCTTGAGTAAGGATACTGTCGGTTACCACACCATTCTTATCCAATAAAAACAGACTGCCCTTTTGTGCACCTGAAAGCTGCGCTGCAATATCCAGAGCATTTTGCATGGTTACATTCAACACCCGTTCTTCTTTTGAAGATCGTGCCATATTGATGAATATTTCAAACAATTTGTTCTGGGCATCGTGAATTTTTTTTTCACGTCTGAGAGCTGTAATTTCTTTTTGAAGTTGCTCTAACTCCATTTCGTCCTTTGCAGTTCTATTACATTTCTTCATGGAAGCGATTCCAGTAAAGCCTGTGTTTGCAAAAAATCTTCGGGCAATTCTGCTTTAAAAAATATTTTTCTGCCTGAATAAGGATGCCTGAAAGCAAGTTTCCAGGAGTGAAGCATTTGCCGGTAAGCAATGCCTTTTTTTTTTCGATATCTTCTGTACTGATATATCCGGTCTCCGATTAACGGATGATCTATGGCGTAAAAATGCACTCTGATTTGATGGGTCCTGCCTGTTTTTAACAGCACCTCAACCAGGCAGGCTGTTTTAAAATACTTTTTGACTTTCCAGCATGTTCTGGCGGGTTTGCCTTCTTCATGGTTTATGGCCATTATTTTTCTTTGCACCGGGTGTCGGCCTATGGAAAGATTGACTTCTCCCTCATCATCAGACAATATTCCTGAAACTAGGGCAAGATACCTTTTCTCCACCCGCCGCTGTTTAAATTCTTTTTGCAAAAAATGTAAAACCTTCGGGGTTTTAGCAACCACCATTAAACCGCTGGTATCTTTATCCAGCCTGTGGACAATACCGGATCTGAATTTTTCTTCTCCAACACTTCCTATTTTGGGGTCATGGAACAATAATGCGTTTACAAGAGTTCCGGTTAGATTTCCCGGTGCGGGATGAACCACCATACCCGCCTTTTTATTGATAACAATAATATAATCATCTTCAAATTCAATATCCAAATGAATTTTTTCATGTAAAACCATGGCATCAATAATAGTATCAGGAATAATCCCGGTAATGATATCACCTGATTTTACCCTGAAGCTCGGTTTCTTTTTTTTATTATTAACGAGGATATCGCTGTTATTGATCAAAGCAACGGCCCTGCTTCTGGAGCAGGCTTTATGGAAACGGATAATTATTGTATCAAGACGGGTGTCAATTAGATCTTCAGATATGTTAATATTTACTTTCATGATAAAAAAACCGGCGAACTATTCTGCCCGCCGGTTTTCAAATTTGTTGATACTCAAGAGTATTAGTTGAAAAGGCCCTCAATCTCCTGCATCATAAGTTTTTCATCTATATCCTTAGCGGTGGACAGCTCCTGAACCAATAAATTTTGAGCTGTATCAAGAAGCTTGCGCTCACCAAAGGAAAGATCTTTTTCAAGCTTTAACTGGAAAAGATCTCTGAAAACTTCAGCAACATCATAAATGGAACCGGTTTTAATTTTATCCATATATTCCCTATATCTTCGATTCCATGTCTGGTTATCGGCACCTTGTGCCTTTGCCTGCATAACCTTGTAGACTTCAGGAACCTCTGTCTCAGGGATGACCTCTCTTAAGCCTACCGATTCCACGTTTGAAGTCGGAATCATAATCACCATACCATTTTCCACGATCTTCATCATATAAAAGTTTAAGGTATCACCATTTATCTCCTTGCACTCAATTGACTCAATGTAGCCAACACCATGCGCAGGATAAACAGCCAGATCACCTTTGGAAAATTCTTTTTTAGTTGATGTTACGTCTTTTGCTTTAGTTTTTTTGGATTTTCCAACCATAGATTGCCACCTTTTTTTTATAGAAACAATTAGCCCATCAGCGGGCAGAAAACCATATTTTAACAATATTGTCAATAAAATAATTTTATTGGAGTTTAAAGTTCAATAATATCTTCTGGAGGCCATTGAGCTTTCAGCAACATTTTTTTTTGATATAGATGTATTTTATATTATAATGGCTGCTTGTCAGGCTATCGTTTGGTATTAAATAAATTCATGGCAGACGTGACACTGTTTTCAAGAATGCAAAGGCAGGCATCGGACGCAGCATCGATACAATGATCCAGTATTTTTATTTCATCAGGGGAAAAACTGCCAAGAACATGGCCCGTCACATCTCTTCCTGATCCGGGATGGCCGACCCCTACTCGAACTCGAATACAATCCTTTTTACCAAAAGCATCAATGATGGAGCGCACACCGTTATGGCCGCCATGACCGCGGCTTTTAACAATTTTAATTTTTCCAAAGGAAAAATCCATATCATCATGGACAATAATGATATCTTCCATACCGACTTTGTAATATGAGGCAAATTTATGGATGGGAAACCCACTTTTATTCATATAGGTTAAAGGCTTTACAAGAAAGACGTCTTTGCCTTTAATCCTTGCTTTCACATACTCAGAATCAAACCGGGTTTTATCAATCTTAAGGCAGGATTTTGAAGCCAGGGCTTCAACGATTAAAAAACCGATATTATGACGGGTCCGGGCATAATTTTTACCTGGATTACCCAGACCCGCAATAATTTTAAATTTCGAATCCGACATCTACAAAAAGGATTACTCTTCTGCAGTCTCTTCAGCAGCAGGGGCTTCCTCGCCTTCTCCCTCTTCCAGAAGTTCTTCATCTTCATCAATCTCTTCTTCTTCTTCGACTGTCGGTGCACCGATTGTAATCACTGTAAAGTTAACTTCATGGGGAATTTCAATATTCTCACCCAGGTCAATAGCTTCAATATGAACTGAATCACCCACATCAAGCTCACTAATATCAATCTGGATGCTGGAGGGTGTATCAGCCGGTTTACAGACCACATCAAGCTCACGCCTGATAATCTGGAGAAGACCGCCCTCTTTTACGCCAACACTTTCACCAATGGTTGCAACCGGGACACTGACGGTGACCATCGTATCCATATCAATCTCAAGCAAATCAATATGCAGATAATTCAATCCAAATGTATCCATCTGCACATCCTTAAGCATAACGATCTTGTCTTTCCCTGAACTTCCTTCAACCTTAAGATTGAAGAAAAGGCCGGTTGAACCATATTCTCTTATAATCTTAACAAAATCGCTGGTTTTTATGGACAGCATTGCAGGATCTGTTTTTGCTCGATATACAATTGCAGGGAAGGCATTGCCTGCCCTTAATTTCCTGGCAGCGCCTTTACCCTTATTTTCTCTTGATTTTGCGTTTAACTCAATTAATTCCAATGTTCTTTCCTCCGTAACTGCATGCATGCATGCTTAGAAACTAATATATCAATTATTTTATACAAATAGAGAATTTACAGAATCACCCCTGTAACTACGCATAATTGCTTCACCAACCAGTTTAGCAATAGACAGCGTCTCAATTTTGTCGCATTGTTCTGCTTCTTTAGACAGAGGGATGGTATCTGTTACAACAAGAGAACTTAAAGATGATTTGTTGATTCGATCCATAGCCGGTCCTGAAAGCACAGGATGCGTGCAATACGCATGAACAGCCTTTGCGCCCTTGTCCATGATGACACTTGCAGCCTCTGTCAATGTCCCTGCCGTATCAACCATGTCATCAAGAATGATAGCT
>JAGLFI010000091.1 GCA_023144585.1 Desulfobacula sp.
ACCCCGTGAACGTATACAAAAATTTCTAAAAAACATTGCAGCAAACTTCTAATATTTGACAAATAATTTAGCAAAGCTTATAATATACCTAAAGTTGGCTATATATAACGAAAGGGGTATAATATGCAAAGCGCTACCTTACATATTAAAGTAAAACCGGAAATTGCCAAAGGCTTAAAATTATTGTCAAAAAAAAAAGAGACCTCTGTTGGAGAGCTTATAAGGCAAGCTGTTTTTTCATGCTATCAACTTGAGTTTCTTGGCCTCAATCAAAGACAGAAACATGCGATTGCAGCATTTCAGGGAGGATATATCAGCCTTGGAAAGCTGGCTGAAAAAATGGGAATGACTATATGGGATATCCGTATTTGGCTTGAGGAACACGATATTTTACAAAATAATTTCTTTCAGGAAAGTGATATAGAGAATGCCTGAAAAAAGCTGGTATTTTGACACTGTCTCCCTCAGCAATTTCCTGTTCTCCGGGGCAGATTCTCTTTTAAAAACAAGATATCACAAGCGTGGATGTATTACATGGGAAATATATGATGAATTATGTGCCGGATTTGTTAAATATCCGGCACTGAAAAAGATTGAAACATTACTCGGAAATAAAACATTCATGCTTGTTCCTTTGTCAGATCAGGCCAGACAATTATATTCCAGCCTGATTGTCCATTTAGGTAAGTGTGAGGCATCATGCATTGCTGTGGCAAAAACATCTAAAGGAATTGTGGTAACAGATGATCGTTCGGCAAGACAGCAATGCGGTCATTCGCGTGTCCCGTTTACAGGTACCATCGACATATTAAAAGCCTCTGTGATGGATGAAACAATTAATTTAAGCCAGGCTGATGTTTATCTTGGCAAAATGATCAAACAAGGGTTCTATTCTCCTGTTCGAAGTATATCTGAAATCATATGAACAGCCGCCCTGGGCCTGCGAGAAAAACCTGTCACAAGATTTATCAACACTATCAAAAAAAAAGAATCCATGCTAATTGATTGAATCCGCTGCAGCAGTATGACCGATGATATGAAAAAAAAGCAGGTTTAATGATTTCTGAAAGAATAAAGGCACTTGGATTGAGATAGAAAAATGATGACCAAAAAAGAAGACAAGAAAACCCATACCAAATATTATAAAGTTGCCGGCATCACTATTGAAGTGAATTCGGATTATCCAATTTCAGAAAATACTTTTCATCCAAAATTTAAACTTTTTGAGGTTGATGGTCCCGGTGATGATAATGTTATCATCAATCATCATTTTTCCATACCAGAATTTCCAAAAGATATATTCATACCTGAGAACAGAGTGTATAAACAATTCTCATGGGATGTTTATAAAAAAAACTCTGCCTGGTATTATAAATTTATTCCTTCATATCCAACCGATCCGAACCATACACTTTACGCTGTGTTTAACGACGATCATTCAGTGGGTAGAGTATATACTGATGATATTGATGAAAAGAAATATTGGACCGGTCGATTTGAATCTCTGACACTCTTCAATACTGATAAAGTTCTGTTAAGCAAATTAATGTCCGACAGGGAGGGTGGGCTATTACATTGTAACGGCATAAGAACTGCCGAAGGTTGTTTGCTGTTAACCGGAACATCTGGAGCCGGGAAGGCAACTCTTTCGAAAATACTTTTTAATAATAACTATGACTTCATTGGTGATGATGTCATGATTATCAACAAGCAGGATAATATTTTTCATGCCCATGGGCTTTGGTGTCACGGGTCACAACCAATTACTACATCAGGTGTGTACCCTTTGAAAGCTATTCTTTTCCTTGAGCACTATGATGAAAATAGAATCACCTTGATCTCACCTCCAAAAGACAGAGTTTATCCTTTATTATCAGCTCTGGTAAAACCAATCCTCTCTAAAAAAAGTTGGAATCACTCTTTTGATTTTCTGGAATCCGTAATTAAAGGAGTTCCCTGCTATTGTATTCAATTTAATCTTTCCGGGAAGATTATAAACAATATTCAAAAAATCTGGAGACCATAAAAATGACTGTAGGTGACATTGATATCAAAGCAAAGTATAAAATTTCAATTGATGTTATTTTCAGGGAAATAGAGGCCGAATAAAATACCCTGTTTTTAGATGGTGAATAAAATGCTATATACTCCACATCAATATTGTAAATTCGGTAAAAATTCTTTTGCACTTCTTTTTCATTGGGATGAATAACGATAGAAAACATAAGTTGAGGCGGAAACATATCTAAGACCATCATGACTTTTTCAACAATAAAATTGATCTTTGCTATTACCTTTTCTTCTATGGTATCTCCTCTGGTCCTCCCCATTTGTGATTTAAGTCGCCCCATGTATAATTCATTATTAAATTCCCGCAAATCATCATGATCAAAATAAGTAATTGTGGCATATCTTGAGTCAAGTGCATGAGCAGCACACTCTAGAGAGAAAGAAAAAAATATTCCCAGAAAAACCATAATGTAGATGGGCTTGAAACGAATCATTGAAGATTATTCCCTATAATCTATCTCGGGAAAATGTATAATCATTTATCATGGTATGAACATTTTTTTGACTCTCCAGTATTTGATCAAGGAAAGGCTCTGCCTTGCTGATATCCATATCCGTATCTTTCAAAATTTTTCTCAATTGATGGACTGAGATTTCAATCTTTGAATTAAATGTTTCAATTAAAGATAATTGCTCAGAAAGAATAAAATTAAAGGCATTTATTTTTAGTGCCAATTTTTTGCCTTCATCCTTTTGGCGCAAGATAATTTTATCTGAAAGATCACCTCCCACCATTGCATCAAAAGTTTTTTCAAACCGATAAAAAGGGCCTACGACCCTGTGGGTTAGAAACAGGGTGATGATGACCACAAGCCCACCCCCAAGGACAATGAACAGCCATTGGGTGCTGAGAATTTTTTTAAACAGGATATCCGGTGTGATGCCAAGTTGGAGATGGTAATTTTCATAAGCAATGGAAAGCGTGTTAGAAGTAAAAAAGCTGAACACGCCTATAAACAAAATACTTCCAATTGTAGCCAGAAGAAAATAATTAAAAATATAACGTCCCTGAAATTCTTTATTAATAAAATAGTTTCGCCGCTTATATTGCTGACTATTCATTTTCCCTCCATATTTCAGCTGTTTGTCTGATTGTATCTTCCATGCGCCAGAAGCTGTTCCTTTTTTTTATCCTGAATAAAAAGAGAAACTCGTTTAATATCAAACTCTTCTTTTTTGTTTGAGACCTCTTTCTTTTGGATATCATCAAGCATGTACACAAAAATTCCGAAATTAGTTTTCTTGAGTTTAGAAGATTTTCCAACATTTAAATTCAATACCATTGGTTCTCTTTTGTGCATCTTTCAGATTTGGATCAATCATCTTGGTAAAGAAAAGTCTGCTTTGAATCAATGTTTCATATTTTGCAATCTCATCATTGGTAACATCCACCACCAGAGAATCCCATTTTCGGTCCAGAAGAATTTTTATCAAAGACTGCTCATAAAAATTTTCAACAGAACGTCTAAAGCTTTCTTTCTTATTCATATCCATCTTGATCGCTTCCTGGATAAGAATCTGTCTGTCGATGACCGACTCAATAAATTGTTCCCGGCTCATAACATGAGATGTCTTTGCATGTAACATTTTTTTAAATTCATCTTCGGAGATAATCCGATCGTTTATTGATAAAAATGGTTTTGAAATTTCAACACGGGTATCAAACAATCCATAGGCTGCCAAGCCGGAAAAAACAATCATGATCGCAATAATGTAATAAATATACTTCATTCTGATTCAGTCCTTTAAAAAATTAATTATCAACAATCAAACGGCCTGTATTTCTTTCTACCTGAATGCATCTGTCATCATAGAGCATTCGCATATTATAGTCTTTAATATTTGTTATTTCAAGTTCGGGCAGGCCGTTGTCTTTGAGCCATTTCCGAATAATCGGCAATTGTTCGGGGTCTTGAACCCTGGCAGTGAATATCTTGACTCTTATGCCATTATTGATCATTTTTTTCACCAGCACCAGCATTGCAGGAACCGGTTCTCCAACCTCATCGTATGAGGACATCCTGTCGTAATAAGCCAGTGTTCCGTCAAGATCCACACCGGTCCAGATTTTAGGCAGTTCATTATATGAATAATCCAGGGGTTGATCAGAAGAATGGATGGAATATTCCCTGGAAACTTCCTCTTTTGCTTTTTTTAAATATTTTTTTATTGAATTTAGCATATCCTTTTATATAATATATAATTTGTTGAAAACAAATAAAAAGGGAGTATTTCTTGAAAAAAATTATATTTTTAATTTTTGTATCCTTAATTTTTTATACCATAGTTATTGCCGAATCCCAAAAGGAACTGTTTGATAAAGGTGTCCTCTTTTTTAAGCAAGGGCAGCACCAACAGGCTATTGAGATATTCTCAAAACTAATTGAGATCGCTCCCGGCAATGCAGAGGCCTATAAAAACCGTGGCGTTTCTTATATGAAACAGGAAAAATTTGATCTTGCAATTGAAGATTTTGAAAAAGCAAAAGAACTGTTTCCTGAACTGAAGGGACTTTATAGTAATCTGGGTGTGGCGTGGTATTATAAAAAAGAGTATGAAAAACCCATTGAAAATGATGAAATCGGAATGGCACCGGAAAATCATGTGGCCTATTTTAACCGGGCATTGTGTCTTGCCGAACTCGATAAAAATAAAGAGGCCCTTGATGATCTTTCAAAAACACTGAGTCTCAAACCTGATTTTTACTGGGCAATCTGTTATAAGGCAGATCTGCTTGCTCTGGAAGGAGAAGATATCAGGGCCATTGAAACCTATGAGGAAGCCATCAAACGGGACTCGAACAATACGTATGCAACAGAAAAGCTTGTTCAACTCAAGCAAAAAACAAAGAAAGAAGAACAATCTGCGTTGTCACAAAATAAACCTGAAAAGATTAAAGAGCCAAGCAATGGCTATTGCCCTTCAGGCAGGCGCTTTTCTCAACCAGGCAAATGCCAATAAGATGAATGCCAAATTGATCAAAAACGGGTTTGACTCAAGGGTGCTGATTCTTAAAGATTCCAGGGACAGAACCTGGTATCTGGTGAGATCCGGCAGTTATACAAACCGAGATGGAGCTCAAAAGGCCTGCCTGTCATTAAAGCAAAACCTTGGCATCAAGCCTTTGATCCGCCCCGTCGGCACCTGGTAATATTATTTTGCCTGACAGCATTATTTAGACTGGTAATATTATTTTAATTGGAGCCTCTTGCAGAAATAAATAATAATT
>JAGLFI010000092.1 GCA_023144585.1 Desulfobacula sp.
ATTGCCATGAAAAATGAAGAACTTGCCATGAAAAAATACACAGCCCTTGCACAAAATTGTGATGACAAAAAGTTAAAAGCCGTTTTCCTGGATCTTGCAGCCATGGAACGGAACCATAAATTCAAGATGGAAAAAAGCTTTGTGGATGTTGCCTATCCTGAAGTCTGGTAAGCTAATCATTAACACAGGTTTAATATGCCGACAATATCTTCATTTGACTGGGAAAAGGGGTGCTGGGCTGCCGATACAATAACCGAACATTCTAAAAAGGCAACTGCAAAAGTTTGTATTTCCGGCGACTGGGCACCCATTCGGGCCTTCAAGGAAATCATGGAAACCCGTCCGGAATCCGTATATGGTGATCTTATGTCCATCTTGAAATCGGCTGATCTATCCATTGTTAATCTTGAATCTCCTTTGAGTGACAGAGGAAATGAAGTCTTTAAAAGCGGCGCTGTATTCAAAGGCAAACAACGCCACATAAAAGCGCTGACTGCTGTCCCATTCGATGTGGTCACCCTGGCAAACAATCATGTATTTGATTACGGGCTTGATGCATTTAAAGATACCGTGGATGTTTTAAATCATCATCATATTCAATGGACAGGTGCAGGAATGTCCTTTAAAGATGCCTGCACCCCCCTTATAGTAGATATTAATGATACTAAAATTGCCATTGTCAATTTCAGTGAAGGAGAAGATCTCACTTCAGCAGGGGAAAAACCCGGTGTAATGGGGTGGAATTTGTCCAAAATTGAAGATACGATTAAATCACTCAGGCCAAAAGTTGATTTCATCATTGTCATTTCCCATTGCGGTATTGAATATATCCCATTTCCGCCACCTTACGTTGCCACGGCGTTTAGACAGATGGCCAAGGCGGGTGCGGATATTGTTATCGGTCATCACCCCCATGTCCCCCAGGGCATTCAATTTTATAATAATATTCCCATCTGTTACAGCCTGGGAAATTTTGTTTTTTATCAGCAGACCGATCTTTGCTATCGGAAACTTGGTTACCTTGTGAATCTTGAATTAACTAAAAATTCACTTGTATCCTTTGAGCTTGTTCCGTATGAGATCCATGATCAGGGGCTGTCTCTTTTCAAAGAGCCGGAACTTCAAACTTTTTGGAGAAAACTTAAAGAAATCTCACTGCCCCTGCAGGATGACAAAAAGCTGTATGAGACATGGCATGGATTTCTACACTATTATGGCATTAACGGCTTTTTTAATGAAATATCCATGATCATGGAAAGAATAAAAGCAGACCCTCAAAAAGGCGCTGCAATGTTCCGCAACCGATTGACCACATTACAGCATTATCATCATTGGAAGGACTTTATGACTCATCTTGTGGAAGGAACGCTTGAAGCATCACCCCAGTGGTCACGGACGCTGATTAACGAGTGGCTGACCTGCAAAACAGATGGTTTTGGGCTTAAAAAATAATTTCCATGAACCTTTCAAAGAAAAAACCAGCCCCTTCAAAAAGAACCATTCTGGTAACTGATTCAGGATTGGGCGGCATGTCAGTCTTTGCACGGATTGCAACTCATCTGGCCAATAAATCACCCTGGCAGGATATCTCAATGATCTATTTCAATTCCTGGCCTGAACAGAACAAAGGATATAATCATTTTGAAACCATGGATCAAAGGGCCAGGGTTTTTGACAATGCATTGAATGCCATGGAAGATTTTAAACCAAACATGATTCTCATAGCCTGTAATACACTTTCTGTAATTTATCCTTTTACGCCTTACAGTCAAAACACCGGAATCACAGTTTCCGGCATCGTGGATCACGGCGTTCAACTGATCCATGAAAATCTTATGGCAGACCCTGACAGCCATGTGATTATATTTGGTACGCCCACAACCATCGCTGACAAAACTCATCAACGAAAGCTTATTAAAATGGGGATTGATCCTGACCGAATTACCAGTCAAGGATGCACAAATCTTGCTGGAAAGATTGAGAGAAATCCCTTCAGCAATAATGTAGCAAAGATGATCAATGCCAATGTTTCAACTGCAGCTTCAAAGATGAATCACCCCATAGGAAAAGTATATGCGGCACTTTGCTGTACTCATTTTGGATATTGCAGGAATCTTTTTCAAGACGCTTTATCCAAACATGTAAAAAGAGAGGTCATCATTCTTAATCCCAACGAAAGAATGGCCGATCATGTAATGGAAACCCCAGTCGAAACAAATGCTTTTTCTCCTGACATTAACATGCGCGTTGTTTCCAGAGTTTTTTGGGAACCCGAAAGAATTGATGCCTATGTCAGGCTGTTAAAAGATGTTTCCTCTGAAACTGTCAGAGCTCTGACCGGATATGAATGGAATCCGAATTTGTTTGAAGTTAAAAGTTAATTTTTCTCTTATATATTGAAAGGTTGTAGATTAAATGAAAAAAATATTAATTATCACAGGCCCGGCAGGTGATGCCCAGGGCTGGGGGGATATCACTGCCACCCAAAGTATCAAAAAAGCAATTGATGATTCCGGAAAAACTGCAGAGATTGCCTTTGTTAACAACATGGATGAATTTTACTTGTGCCTTGAAAAAAACACCTTTGATATTGTCTGGAGTGCTCTTTATCATATTTCCGGTAAATCAGAGACCATTGGCATGGGTGATGGTGCGCAAAAATGGCTTGCAGATATTTTTGATGATAGAGGCATCCCCTATATCGGGCCGGATGCAAAAACCATGAAAGACTTAATCCATAAAACCAGCACTCACAGAATATTGAAAAATAAAGGGATTTCAGTCCCCTACCATTATCAGCTTGGAACATCCGATGCCCTTCCGGACATGGCCTATCCGGCTTTTGTGAAACCCAGCTATGAATCACGATCTGTTGGTATCAATGATGACAGTGTGGTAAATTCACCTGAAGAACTGAAAAAAAGAATTGTCTACATTGAAAGCAATTTTGAACAACCGGCACTGGTGGAAGAATATCTTCCCGGAGATGAATATACCGTTCTGATGCTGGGCAATGGAGTGCATCAGGCATTTTTACCCGGCAAAGTAGTGGTAGATCCTTCCATGTTTGGTAAATATCCCATCCTGAGAAGTGATTTAAGAGGGGTGGGTGTGACAAAGATACAGGTTGTTTCCCAAAGGAAAGAAGAACTGATTGACCTTTGCCGACAGGCCATGGAAGCATTAAACTGCCTGGATCATGTCAGGGCTGACATGCGCCTTGATGCCGACGGCAAGCCCAAAATTATTGAAGTGAACGGGATACCCGGCTTAAAACCAATAAAAAGCTGGAGTCCCCAGATTTTTTCTTTGTATAATCCTTGTTCTGACGGCCCCATGGAAGAGTATCGAAAACTCATTGACCATATTGTAACCTCTGCTCTGGCACGTTACAATATAGAGTAACGTGCACTATGGTTAAACCTGGAGAAAAGCAGCATGACAATATCATTCAAGGGGCAGACCCTTTGGGAGGATTTGCTTATCACCTTGATTTTTCTCTTCCATATATAGCTGTTGCCATCCATACCGGACATCATGTCAGAGAGGAACTGCTGCCTCTTATGGCCCTTGATTCCGACCAGCGAAAATTTGAAGAAGATACGGCTACAGATCTTTTGATCAAGGGCTTGGGCAATGCAGTCTGGGCCCTTGAATCAAGGGCGGTTTATGATCTTAACCGTTCAAAGGGCATGGCGCTGCCACTTACCCCGGAAAAATTCTGGGGTACCCGGGTGTACAAAACTTTGCCAACTCCTGAAATGAACCGAAGAAGTCTGAAAAGCTATGAATCTTTTTACAGGTTTATAAAAACCTGCATTGCGTCCATATTGGATCGCTTTGGTATCTGCATTATATATGATATCCATTCCTATAATATTTCCCGCCAACAGGCCAAAGGGATCAAATCTCCTCCTGTTTTCAATCTCGGCACAGCACTGCTGGATAAATCAAAATGGAAAAACGCTATTGAATTATGGCTGGAACAGCTTGGTGCCATATCTTTACCTGGGATAAAGACCCGTGTGGCAGAAAATCATGTGTTTTTGGGTAAGGCAGAGTTTTGCAGACGTCTTTGCAGTCTGGATGATCGCATCCTTGTTCTTCCCACAGAAATATCCAAGGTATATATGGATGAAATTAAGGGGGCTGTTTATCCGGATGTGCTTTTGACAATGAAAAATGGCCTCCAAAAAGTCATTTTATCTCATATTCAGCTGTTAAAAAATAAAAACCTCTTTTAAACACCAATTCCCAGGGATTTAAAAGAGGTTCATTTAAATAACCTGTCTTAAAAACGAAGCTTTTTTCCCAAACTTTTTTTAACGTCTTCATCCCTGTAGGACAACACATTGACAGGAGATCTCTTAAAGACCTTTTCAGCAACAGACCCCATAATACTGTTTTTCAAATTGCCACGTCCCCGGGTTCCCATGACTACAAGATCCGGGGCTTCTTTACTGATAACCTTTAAAATTTCATCAACCGGGTTTCCAATTTTAAATAAGACCTTAACTTTCTCCTTGTCAATTTTGGCCTCATCCGCCATTTTGTTGAGCTTTTGTTTCCTGTCTTTGCGTATCTCTTCAACATAGTGTTCTGCATCAACATCATAGCCCATGGAAACGATGCTTTTTACCGATTCAATATCCCGTGAATTGATGATACTTAAAACAATAAGACTGGCATCATTTTTCAGAGCATTTTGTACAGCACAGTCAAAGACACCCTGTGAATAATCGGTAAATGCAAGGGGCACAAAAATTTTTTTAATATTATCCAATGGGTTTCTCCTTTATTAAAAGTCACCAAATACTTCTTTGGCTGTCTTTCCCTCTTCTTTAGGAATTCTCGGTCTCTGCATCAGATAGAGGATGCCAAAAAGAATAAGAGCAAACGGATAGACATAATACCGCTGGTCATGGGGCAGTCCAACCAGAGATGCTATGGCATCAGGCCTCATGGCAAGGACAGTAATACTTAAAAACAAGGGAATTTCCCATATCTTGTTTTTGGCCACAAACCAGTTTTGAGTGGCCGATGCAAAGGCAAAATTTCCGATGCAGGCCATGAGAAAAATTAAAATTCCCTGGGGCCATGATGTAATATTGTGCAGGATCAAATCAGAATTAAATATGAACATGAATGGCAGGATTGCCGTTCGAATATCATACATAAATCCCTGTAGGCCTGTGGCAATGGGGGGTGATTTTGCAATGGCAGCAGCAGCATAGGCGGCAAGGCCCACAGGAGGTGTATCATCTGCAAGAATTCCAA
>JAGLFI010000093.1 GCA_023144585.1 Desulfobacula sp.
CCACCGCCGTGTGCGCCATGATGTGTGACAGGGCAGCCGTAACCACGAAACACCCCAGGTAAATCATACTGGTCTTCTCACCCACAACCGCCAGCATTTTATAAGCCAGGCGCTTTGTCAGACCCGTTTTTGTAAAGACCATACCGATCACTAGTGATGCAAAAATAAAAAGAACGGAAGGAGTCATGAAATCTGTAAAAGCTTTTTGTGCAGGTCGGATTAAAAAAAGAACCTGTAAAACCCCAATGGTTAGACTTGTTATGCCAATGGGCACCACTTCAAAAACCCACCAGGTACCGCCAAGAAGAAATACTGCCAGCGCTCCCTTGGCCTCTTTACTCAATATAAAATGCTTTCCTGTGGGATCAATGGCATCCGGCCATGGTGGCGAAAAGTTAACAACAAAAAAAAGTGTAAGACCAATAAATAGAAAAACTATCCGTTTCCAGTCAAAACTTGGGCCTGTTACGGCCGCTGTATCATTACTCATGTTAATATCATTCTCCTAAAGTTAATATAAGTTTACCCAGGGTTATATCGACCCTTTAATTTTCAATTTTGTTTTAAATTAAGATATGGGATTGCTTTTTGTCAAGGAAAGTATATGAAAAACGTTTATTAACGATTAAAGATGTTGTAATAAAAGGGCAGGGGATTACATAAACCTCATGTCATTATCCCATTTGGATTCAGGGTAAAGCAAATGGGATAATGACGGTAATGAGGATCATCCGCCATACCTCTGGAGAATATCCTTGATTTTTTTCTCAGTTTGTTTTTCGACAATGAGCATTTTTTCTGTCTTTGCTTTTTTAATTTTTTCTGTAAGTGCTTCAAGGTTTGCAGGTTTTTCAAGGAAATCCGTGGCACCGATTTTCATGGCTTCAACTGTTTTTTCAACCGTGGCATAACCGGTAAGCAGAATGATCTGTAGTTCGGGGTTTTTATTTTTAATAGTCTTTAATGCCTCTATACCATCCATTCCCGGCATTTGAAAATCCATAACAATGGCATCGAATGATTTCTTTTTTAAGATAGACATGGCCTGGTCAGCAGATTCGGCAGTGGTAACCTCCATGCCGCGGGCTTCCATCCGTTCGGACATTATTTCAAGAAATTCTTTTTCATCATCCACAAGCAATACTTTTTCCGACATTATCTTTCTCCTTATATCGTTGGTGCTACAGCCAAATTAATTTGGCATAATAGGGTTAAAACCGTTTTGGCCATAAAAGACAAAAACCGTTATTCTCTTTATTTTTTTTAATGGATATATTTAGATAGGCTAACAGGACATCGTCTTCCTTTGATCCAAACAAATCATCCATTAAGTTGTCTTTAACTGTCTCCATTGAGAACCAGATTGAGGGTGTGTCAGCATCAGTTCCGAATGAAATCTTCACCTGTTTTTTTTCTTTAGCTGCGAGACAGGCGGTTTCAATGGCTTTCCAAATCATATTTTCCAGATAAAAAAGGTTTGTGTCAACCCTTATGTGTGATAAAGGGGGAATTACTTTGACAACAACCCCCTGCATTTCAATGAGCCGGGATGCCAAATCCAGAACAAAACAAACTGTTTTTTCAAGATCAGTAATTTGGGTTTGTCGATCAACACTGTGGGAAAACCGGTTTAATTTTCGAACCACCAGATCCGCTCGTACCACTTGTCTTTTCACTCTCTGTGAGATATCATTAACACGTGCAGGGGAAAGGGGTGGGTTTGTTTCGGCCATCATGGACAGGTCTTCTAAAAGTCCTGCACTCTCATTGATAATGGCCAGGGTATTTTTAATTTCATGAGTTGCCGAGGCAGACATTTGGCCGAAAAATTGCATTCCGCCCGTGATCAACTCATGTTTATCCTTTGTCATTAATAGCCTCTGCTGTTATGGGTAATATCAGGGTAAAGCTAGTACCTTTCCCAATCTTGCTTTTTACCATGATATCACCACCGATTTCTTTGATCAGTCCGTAAGTAATGGACAGACCAAGACCAGTGCCCCAATGCTTATCTTTAGAAGAATAAAAAGGTTCAAAGATATTATGAATATCATCCTCAGAAATACCGCTTCCAGTATCGGCAACCGTTATAACCACGGCCTTTTTTTTATTTAATTTAATACCGATATCCAGCCGTCCATCATCTTTCATTGCTGCAAAGGCATTGTTAACCAGGTTTAAAAAAATCTGCTGCAGGCTGCCTCTGTCACATTTAAATTCCGGAATGGAGTCCGGGCTGTCCACAGATATGGAGATACTTCGGTGTTTGGCCTCCTTTTTATGAAAGGCAAGGACGTGTCCGATAACCTCCTCGATATTCACTGTTTCAATACTGGGTTCCATGTGCCGGGCAAAATCCAATAGCCGTCGTGTAATGGTACTGCACCGATTCACCGCATCAAGGACATCATTTGCAAGGGGCATCAGTCTCTCATCAGAAGACAGCTCTTTTTTCAGTGTAACCAGATCCATAATCAACCCTGTTTTCTGGTTAATGATGGCCAGGGGATTATTGATCTCGTGGGCAACCCCTGATGCCAGTCGGCCTATGGATGCAAGCTTGTTTGTATAACCGGCATGATGAAGGGCTTTAAGTCGTTTTTTATCTGCTGAATGGATACGACCCACAAGCAAGGTTGCCAATCCCATTATGGATAATAAAATCAAAATTATGCTGACAAATAGATATCCAATCAGCTTAAGCCTGGGTTTAAGCCACAGGTCGGTAAGTTTTTTTTTGCTTTTAACCAGTACGAGTATTAGAGATGTGCCTGTTACCCTGGTGTATCCGGCAATGACAGATTCACCATCCGGTGTTATGGTCTCTACAATCCCGGTTTTGGCTTTAGATAGGGTGTTGATAAATAAGGTAGGGGAACCTTCATTACCATAATAAAAAGAAGAGGTCAGCAGAGTGCCGCCCTGATTGACAACAAACATGTCGTTGTCCTCTCCTGATTCAAAGCGAGTAATAAAATTCAGATCATGTTGATTCATTTCTTTGCAAAAAGAGATGTAAGCTGCAGCAGAGGACAGGATTTTTGATATACTGGTTTTTACCTCATCTTCGATGGTACGGCGTGTGAGATTAAAATCCACAAGCGTCATGACAAAAAGGGGTAAAAGGGCCATAAAAGAGGTGAACAATACAATCAGCTTCCACTTTCGTGCAAAATTAAACCCGGCGTGCAGATGGCTGCCGGCAATATCCCGTTGATTCCAGAATGCGGATTTAAATTTTTGTAATCGTTTCATAATTTCATTTCTACATCAAGAAATGCATTTCATATTACCGGTGATTTGTTTGCCTTGATTTTCTCTAAGGCTTTTTTCAAGGATTTACTTAACAAATCAATATCGACGGGTTTTTGCATATATGCAAAGGCACCAAGGCCCATGCATTTTTTTTTATCCTGTTCTGATCCATGACCTGTCAGTACAATTACTTCAATCTCAGGTTTTGTTTGTTTTACTTGTTTTAAAACATCTATACCGTCAATCACCGGCATCTTTAGATCAATGATCATCACCTCAGGGGCATCCGTGTGAATCAGGTCCAGGGCTGACTTTCCATCAAAGACAACCGCAGTCCACATATCCCGTATCTGCAACCGTTCAGACAAGGTCAGCACAAATTCTTTTTCATCATCCACCAAAAGGATTTTTAAAGACAGTTCTATTGAATTTTTTTTAGAGACATTAAGTGTCTGATATGCTTGTTTCATTTCCTGGGGGACCTTTTAAGATACTGTAAGTATTGCATTTAGCTTTGGCATATGTTACCTAAAAATAAAAATTAGCAGCAACCAACCGAAATGATCGGTCGAGTTTTGTCAAATTATTTAAATCTGCTAAAAAAGTCAATGTCAAACATGAAAAACAAGATACCCGAAAAAGCAAGGCTGCTGGATAAACTCAGGAAAAATGGATTTAAGGTTCCGGATTTTATTTATGTGCCGGCAGATCAATTCATTGATAATAAGTTTACACAGCTGGATTCATTTTTAGATAAACACCGTGAAAGTTATAAAGTCATTGCAAGAAGCGCCCATCCTCTTGAATCCGAATATACAGGCGGCACCTTTGATTCTCTTGATACCTATGCTGATATCGGCGGAATAAAATATGCGCGAAAACGTATGATCAAGATAGCCCAGACATCAAAACAGCTGTCCATCCGGCGGCAGCAGATGTTCAACCATGCACCTCAAATCAATATAAATGAAATGGGCGTCATTGTTATGCCGTTTGTGGACGGTTCCAGCGTCATGGCAAAAATGATTGTTAACCGCTGGGAATTTGGTTATTGCCGGAACCGCTCGCACAAGGTTCAAAGCGAACCCCACATTACCAATGTTCCCCATGATCACAGACTGTTAAAGCTTTCAGAAGATATCCAAAAGTTCCTGGGATTCAGATGCGAAATTGAGTATATTATTGCAACGGATGGAGAGATCTATGTGGTACAGGCCAAGGATATTTCAAATATTGAGACACTGGAAGAAAAAGAAAGCCAGCATTCCATTAAGCTTGACGGCATAAGGCGTATACGCAAACGCAGGAATTACAGGGAAAGGCCGGTTTATGTAATGAATAACAAGGCCTTTTATATTAATATCATCAGCCAGTGCGAGGATTTTGTTTTAAAAAACAATGAAGCAAAGCCTGATATCAATGAGATCATATCCAGCATAAAGGCATATGAAAAGAAACTGGAGTCTTTTGCCCTGAGACACCAGCGATTTGCTGTGCTTGGGTTTTCCATACAGGATTCCAGCGAGCTATACCAGATTGCCAACCATTATCTGGAAGAGTCACCTGAGCTTCAAAAAACCCTGTCAAAAGCCTTACACACCAATCTTTACAAAATTGATATTTTTCTGGCTGAAGCAGATACATTGATTGCAAAGGATAAATTCAGAATCAACCTGTGCAGCCATGACGCATATGGTATTGATACCGTCCGAAATCCCCTCTGGTCAGCTTATTGGCGCATCGACCGACACGACAGGGTGGTCAAGAAGTTTTTACGTCTTGGGTTTAAGACCGGTGATACCATCGGCATTCAAATTGATGCTGAAGACCGGCCCATCATTTCCCGCCACTAAAAATATTTTCTTGACAAAAAATGAATTCTACTTTAGTTTGACGTAAAAACCCTGGCCCTGTGGGCCAGGTCAGAGTTCAAAGGCTTTGCCATTTGAACATTTTACTATGGACAAATTATTTCCAAAATT
>JAGLFI010000094.1 GCA_023144585.1 Desulfobacula sp.
CCGTGCCGTTCTGCACCATACTCGATAAAGACAGCCTGAAGACTGGGTTCGACTCTTATAACAATACCTTTATAAATGTTGCCTTGTGTTACTTGTTTTGCAGTTGTTTCAATGTGAAATTGGTCGAGTTTGTTATCCTTAAGAGCTACAATCCTGTTTTCATCAGGATCTAACGCGTTAATCAGAATTTTTTTTGTCATTACTTTGTCTCTTTAATATTTTTTTGTTTGAGTATATCATAATAGATAAGGATACGTTCAATATATTGTAACGGCTCCCAGCCTCTTGCATATCCATATTTGGTTTGTTTATAGTACTTTGATTTTGATAATAAAGGCAGAGTTGTTTTTAGGCTTTGCCATTTTGTTTCATCCAACCCAATATCAACAGCTATCTGTATCGCATCAATTACATGTCCATACCCGATATTGTAACTGGCCAAAGCAAACAGGATCCTCTCATAGTCATCTTCAAGATAATCGAATTTTTTAACCATTTTATCAAGATATTTTATTCCGGCTTTGATGCTTTGTGATGGTTTAAGGCGATTGGCAATACCCATCTCTTCTGCTGTAACCGTTGTGACCTGCATGAGTCCCCTTACGTTTGTAAAGCTTCTTGCATTGGGGTTAAAATGGGATTCCTGGTAAACAACGGCTGCCACAAGTTTCCAGTCAAAACCATATTTTTGGGATTCCTCAATAATGATTTCTTTATATTTTGGCAGCCGGGTCTTGATTCTTTGATGAAACCTTTTCAGGTCATAGGGATCTGTGTCCTTAATATTAGAATAATATTTATCAGAGACCTGTTTTAATAATCCTGTTTCATTGGCATGGAGAAAAAATTTATTAATCTGCTCCAGCATTTGTGAATCATTTTTATTGACTGCCCAGGCAAGGGATTCTTTTTCCTGCAGCGCAATTCCAATCCGGATATCCGGATCGTATCTTTGATTTAAATAGGCAATGTTGTTGTCAGCAACGGTAAATTTTATTTCCCTGTCATGGATCATATGAATCAATTCTTGTGTCGGGATATTATCATGAAGAATATAATTAAAATCGACCCCTGATTTTTTAATTTCTTCAAGTCGTGAATGATAAGATGTTCCTCTACGGATATGGAGGGTTCGAAAGGTCAAATCTTCAATATTTTTAGGTCCAAAAACTAACTTGTGATGAACAATATGCTGTTGAATGGTCATATAGGGGATTGAGAAATTGACCTTTTCCAACCTCTCTTTTGTTATGGCAAGTCCTGCGGCAATAAGATCACCTTTTCCCTGTTCAAGATAAGAAAACATATTGTTCCAGCCAGGGGTAACAATATCAAGATCTACATTGAGAAAATTGGCAAATTCTCGGGCAAGATCATACTCAAATCCAGTGGGTTGTCCGTTATAATAATAATAGGTATTAATGGAATTGTTGGTGATCAGTCTCAGGACGCCGGTTTTTTTGATTCTTTCCACGCGGCTTAGATCAGAGTCAAATTCCTTATTATGGATCAATACGGATAAAAAAATCACAAAAGACAATAAACCCAAAAGGCTTATTAAAATAAAATAATTAAAGTAAAATTTTTTCATTTTTGACCTTATTAAGGTTCAATCGGCAAAATTTCCACGTTATCAACATTTTGGTATCCACGGGGAAGCTTTCTTCCTCTATGGCCTCTCATCCCCGTATAATCCTTTTGATTTCCAGGATTCAATTTGAGAAAGTGTTTGCCGGAATGTATAACAAGGTTAGAGTTTAAAGGCAATATTTTAAGGAACTTGAGTTTTTCAGAATTCTTCGGGTTCATCTTTTTACCAGGGATGGAAATGATTTTATTTCCCTGGCCTTTTTTTAAGTTCGGCAGTTGATCCAAAGTAAATATCAAGAGCCTGCCTGCGGTAGTAATAGCAGCAATGGTGTCGCTTTGTATGTCAACGACTTTGTCGGGATGTAATAATTGATGATTTGTTTTTAAATGAATGACAGCTTTGCCATTTTTAAAATGGGTTAAAAAATCAGAAAATTTAATAATAAATCCATATCCGCTGTCTGAACCGGCCAAAAAATGATTTTGGCTTTCTCCTGACAGCATGAATTTGATGTGGGCATTGGGTTGAATAGACAAATGACCGGTTAAAGGCTCCCCATTTCCCCTTGCCGAAGGAAGTGCATGGGAAAACAGCATATAGCTTCTGCCGGTATTATCCAGAAAGATGATGGGTTTGTCACTTTTGATCCTTAAATAGTCCATAAAAGAATCACCGGATTTAAACTTAACCGTTTTCGGGTTAATCTCATGGCCTTTAGCAGATCGAATCCAACCGTTTTTTGACAGTATAATGGTTATAGGCGCAATATCTATTATATCGGTAACAGAGAATCTCTCGGCTTCTTTACGCTTTTTTATGGGTGATCGCCTCTTATCACCATATTTTTTAGCATCAGATCTGATTTCATCTTTTATATATTCTTTGAATGTTTCTTCATTGCCAAGGATTTTTTTCAACCGTTTCTTTTGGGATTCCAGATCTTTTTTTTCAGATTTGATTTTAATTTCTTCAAGCTTTGCCAGCTGACGCAGCCTGATTTCCAGTATGGCAGTCGCCTGGATATCAGTTAAAAAAAAGGCTTTTTTCAGATCCTTTTTGGGTTTATCAGATGCTCTGATAATTTTAATCACTTCGTTTATGTTTAGAAAGGCAATGAGAAGCCCATCTAAAATATGAAGACGGTTAACAATTTTGTCTAATCTGAAATTTAGTTTTTTTCTGACTGTATCTGCTCTGAATTCCAGCCATTCCATCAGGATATCCAGTAGGTTCTTAACCTGGGGCCTGCCGTTAATTCCAATCATATTCATGTTAAATGAGTATGATTTTTCAAGATCGGTTGTGGCAAACAGATGATCGGTTAAAGCGGCCAGATCAACCCTGTTTGATCTGGGCATCACGACCAGACGCGTCGGTTCTTCATGGTCAGACTCATCTCTTATATCACTGACCATTGGAAGTTTTTTTGCTTCCATCTGGGCAGCAATCTGTTCATAGATTTTTTCCGTAGAGGCATGATAGGGCAGGGTGGTAAAAATTATTTCCGAATCTTCAATATGAAATTTAGCCCGCATCTTTATTCTTCCCGAACCTGTTCTATAGCTTTGTCTTATTTCAGACACAGGTGTGATGATTTCAGCATCAGTGGGAAAATCAGGGCCCTTGATGAATTTGCATATTTTATCAATACTTGAGTCTTCATTGTCTATTAAATGGATCAAAGCCTTAGATACTTCCCGAAGATTATGGGGCAAAATACTGGTAGCCATACCCACTGCAATACCGGTTGCCCCATTTAACAAAATGTTTGGCAGGCGGGCCGGAAGCATGGTCGGTTCATTGAGGGTTCCATCAAAATTGGGAGTCCAGTCAACAGTACCCAGACCTAGTTCCTGAAGAAAAATTTGAGCATATTTAGATAATCTGGATTCTGTATACCGCATGGCAGCAAATGATTTGGGATCATTGGGGTCCCCCCAGTTCCCTTGACCGTCAACCAAAGGATATCTTAAAGAAAAAGGCTGTGCCAAAAGAACCATGGCTTCATAACAGGCTGTATCACCGTGGGGATGGAATTTGCCCAGTACATCACCTACGGTTCTCGCTGATTTTTTAAATTTTGCTGTGGATGACAATCCCAGTTCACTCATGGCATAGATAATTCTTCGTTGGACCGGTTTTAAACCGTCACTGATATGGGGCAGGGCACGATCTAAAATAACATACATGGAATAGTTTAAATACGCTTTTTGGGCAAAATCCTGAAAAGGTATTTTTTCATAATCTTCAATTTCTGATGGAAGTGTTTCTTTCATTACTCAATCTCTTTTAGGTGGCCATTGGTTTCTATCCAGCTTTTTCTATCTTTTGCTCTTTTTTTCCCCAGGAGCATATCCATGATCTCATAGACTTCTTTTATTGATTCGTCCGATTCATTTGGCTCATCATTTACAGTCAATTGAACAAGCCGTCTTGAATCCGGTGATATGGTTGTTTCCTTAAGCTGTGCAGGATTCATCTCACCCAGTCCCTTAAATCTTTGGATATTTATTTTCCCATGTCTTTTTCTACGCCGGTTTATTCTTTTTATAATATTGTCTCTTTCAGCGTCATCCAATGCGTAAAAAACTTCTTTTCTCACGTCTATCCTATATAAGGGTGGCATGGCGATATATATGTGGCCGTCTTTTACAATTTGGGGAAAATGTTTTAAAAACAATGCACACAGCAATGTTGCAATATGAAGTCCATCAGAGTCAGCATCCGCCAGAACACATATTTTATTATACCGGAGTTTTGACATATCATCTGATCCCGGCAAAACGCCCAGAACATGAGAGATATCCCTGATTTCCTTGGATTCAATAATAACGGAAGATTCAATATCCCAGGTATTTAAAATTTTACCACGCAATGGCATAATGGCCTGAAACCGTCGGTCTCTTGCCTGCTTTGCAGAGCCTCCGGCAGAATCCCCTTCAACAAAAAATAATTCCCGCCTGCTTTGATCAACACTCGAGCAGTCGGATAATTTGGCAGGAAGAGTGATACCGTTGGATGCTTTTCTTTTGGTAATTTTTTTTGATTTTTTTATACGTTTTTTTGCATTTTCAATGGCATATTCTGCAAGCTTTTCACCGTGTTCAACATTTTGATTCAGCCATAAACTAAATGCATCCCTTACCTGGATATTTACAAGATTTGCGCAATGACGTGAAGAAAGCCTTTCTTTTGTCTGTCCTGAGAATTGGGCATCTATAAGTTTGACGGAAAGAATATAGCCAACCTTATCCCAGAGGTCTTCCGGAGCAAGATACAAACCCTTTGATAAGAGATTTCTAAACTTGCAAAATTCTCTGAGTGATTCCAGCAGCCCTGATCTAAATCCATTGACATGGGTTCCGCCAAGTATAGTGGGAATTAGATTTACATAACTTTCTTCAGGATTTGATCTTGATTCCAAGGTCCAGTTGACAGCCCAGACAAGATGGATATCCTCGCCTTCCAGTTCTCCTGCAAAAGGAGAGGGAAAAATACATTTTTTTTCCTTTAAATATTCGGTTAGATAATCATCCAAACCATGATCATATTTCCAGGTAAGTTTTTCTTTGGACGCTTCATCATAAAAGGAAGTGACAAG
>JAGLFI010000095.1 GCA_023144585.1 Desulfobacula sp.
CGGCTTTTTGGTCCTGTTAAAGATAAAAACGGCTTTCTTATCAAAAGCTTTGAAGATGATATTCTACCTGACATGGACTATCATGATTCTGTTATGTCGACAAAATCAGTCTTATTTCCACAGACTGAAAAAATGCTCGAGACTACCCTGGATGAATCACAAGAAGACCACCACATCATGAAAAGAGTCAAAACTGATTATTCTCCAAGAGCAGTTGTGGGAATCAGACCCTATGATGCAAAAGCAATTGAGATTGTCAATCTTAATTTTGATACCGAGGATTATCGAGATCCATACTGGTGTGATGCTTACCAGGCAACAACCTTTATCGGGTTAGGTATAAATAAACCCGGGCCTTTTGATTTTTCCACCTCCACAGGTTCCGGTCCGTTTTGTGATGATGGTCTTGATGTTCTTCTGGCAGATCTTGATGATAAATATCTGGCAAAGGTTCTTACGGATAAAGGAGAAGCCTTTATGGGAGCCTGCGGGTTTGATACGATTGCCGATGAAAAGGAAAGCCTGGCACTTTTTGATATCTTGAGAAAAGAAGCTGAAAACAATATTGTTTTAAAAATTGATACAGACAAATTAAAAGAAAAAACCATCCTTGAACTTCATGAAGCACCGTTCTGGGATGATATCGCATTTTCCTGTATCAACTGCGGAACCTGTACCTTTGTCTGCCCGACTTGCTGGTGTTTCGACATTCAGGATGAAACCAAGCGTCAATCATCCTTCAGGATTCGCAACTGGGATACTTGTATGTCACCAATGTTTACCATACATGCTACAGGACATAATCCAAGGGATACAAAAACCCAGAGAGTGAGACAACGATTTATGCATAAACTGAAATACTTTCTTGATAAATATGACCAGGGGATCATGTGTGTCGGATGCGGCAGGTGTGTTAAAAGCTGTCCAGTTAACATCGATATACGTGAAGTGTGCAATATGATGAATTCATACGAAAAGCAAGATTAGCGAACAAAGGAGGAAACATGGAAAATCCCTATCTGCCGTATCCGGTTCGCATTGATGATATTGAAATTGCAACTGAAGATAAGTCCTTAAAGACTTTTAAATTTGTTTTTTTAAACAAGGAAGACGAAGAAAAATTTTCATATCAGGCCGGGCAGTTTGCAGAATTGTCCATTCCCGGCATAGGAGAAATTCCCATTGGAATTGCATCTTCCCCTGTTGAAAAAGGATTTGTCAAGTTTACCGTTTTCAGGACAGGTGTTGTCACCTCTTATCTTCATAACATGAAGGTCGGAGATATCATGGGAATCAGGGGGCCTCTGGGCAATTGGTATCCCTGGGACAAACTGGAGAATAAAAATGTTGTCATTATTGGCGGCGGATTTGCCTTTACAACCTTAAGATCATCCATTATCTATATGCTTGATCCTGCAAACAGGGGTAAATTCAAAAATATAGATGTTGTCTATGGTGCCAGATCTCCCGGGATGCTGCTCTACAGAGAAGAGCTCTTTGAATGGGAAAAGCGAGATGATATCAACATGCATATCACGGTTGATGGAACAGACGATCCAAACTGGAAATACCATACAGGCTTTGTTCCCCAGATTGTTGAACAGAATGCGCCTAAGGCTGATGAGGATACATATGCGATTATTTGCGGGCCGCCCATCATGATTAAATTCACCCAGCCATCCTTAACCCAGTTAGGATACAAGGAACATCAGATCATCATGTCTCTTGAAAATAGAATGAAATGTGGAATCGGCATGTGTGGCAGGTGTAATATAGGCAAAGAATTGGTTTGTAAAGACGGTCCGGTCTTTACTCTTGAACAAATTAACCAAACCCCGAAAGAATATTAGATCGGGTTTATTTTATATTGACAAGTAACCATTGCTTAATATATGTTTAGCCTTTGATTATTGAGACCAAGACGGCATGTCTTAAAATGATAGTAAAAAAAACTTTTTATTGGAGGAAATTTTAAATGGCAACAATCGAGTTTAACGGGAAGAATTTCGAAATAGATGAGGATGGGTTCCTTCTTGATTACAATTCTTATTCAGAAGAATGGGTAGATTATGTTAAAGGTCAGGAAGGTATCGAAGAACTTACAGATGAACATTGGACACTTGTAAAAGTTCTCCAGGATTATTATGAAAAAAATGGCATTGCTCCAATGGTTCGTGTCCTTTCCAAACTGACCAAGTTTAAACTAAAACACATCTATGAGCTTTTCCCCTCAGGACCTGGAAAAGGAGCCTGTAAAATGGCCGGTCTTCCTAAACCAACCGGATGTGTATAGTTCACATTCTATACTTTTAGTTAGGTTTTTAAAGGCTCTGCATGATAAGTGCAGGGCCTTTTTATATTTTTTTTGCTGCTAAAGGAGTTGAGATATGACGGTAATTGATGAGAAAAATAAAAAAATTCTTAACAATATCCAAATTGATTTTCCTATTCATTCAAGACCCTATAAAATTATTGCACAGAGACTGGGTCTTTCAGAAGATGAATTGATCATAAGAATCAAGCAGATGAAAGAAGATATGCTGATCAGACGTATTGGTGGTAATTTCAGCCCTGACAAACTCGGATATCATTCAACCCTTTGTGCAGCCAAAGTGCCTGAAGATAAAATTAACCTATTCACAAAAACTATCAATGCCTATTCAGGTGTAACGCATAATTATAAACGGGATCATGAATTCAATATATGGTTTACATTTATTGCATCTTCCGTTGAAATTATAAAAACCAATCTTAAACAAATTATTAAAGTAACCGGTGTTGAGACCATCCTGAATCTGCCGGCAACAAGAGTGTTTAAAATAAGTGCTAATTTTAAATTATGAAGACAATTAAAGCAGCTCTTGTTGTTCAAAACTGTATTGCCGGAAATTTCAAAAAGAACCTTGAATCCAGTCTTTATTTTATATCAACAGCCACCCAAAAAGGTGCAAAAGTCATTGTTTTTCCTGAAATGAACCTGACCGGTTATGTTGCAGGCCCTGATATCATTTCTATTTGCCGACCCATAAGTGAAAATGTGGTAAAATTGTTTTCAAACACGTCCAAAGATTTGAAAATTACTATACTTATAGGCCTGGCCGAAAAGACTCCCAATAATAAAATATATGCCTCACACCTGGTGTTTAGCCCTGGTGGATCATTTGAAATATATAGAAAAATCCATACGGCACCTTTTGAAAAAAAATATTTCACTGCAGGAAATGAGATAACAATATTTAAATCCCACGGACTTAAGTTTGGTGTTCAGCTTTGCTATGATGCACATTTTCCGGAACTGACGCTGGCCATGGCATTAAAACAAGTTGATATAATTTTTATCCCCCATGCATCTCCCAGAGGCAGTTCACAGGAAAAATACGACTCCTGGATTCGACATTTAAGGGCCAGAGCGTTTGATAACAGCCTTTATATTGCTGCCTGCAATCAAACCGGAGATAACACCAAAGGATTGTTTTTCCCAGGGATAAGCATGTTAATCGGACCGGATGGGAATATTATCTATAAATCAATTGATCAAACCGAAGGAGTACATATCGTCAATATAAAAAAAGCTGTGTTAGATCAGGTCAGATCACATAAAATGCGATATTTTCTACCCAACAGGCGCAGTGATTTGTTTAAAATATAGGTTTTCCGTGTGACCTTCAGGTTATTCTTTTATTTTTTCTTTACGATTTTGTATATATGCATCATAAGGGTCTAAAGCTGCTTCTTTTAATGCTTCATAATCACCCAGACGGAACGAAGTTGCATTTATGGAATCATAGGTATAAAGCCCTAACGACAACTCCCAGGGTTCCACATAATTGACGGGTTTTAAAAAATAATCACCAGCAAATCCCACCGCATCCCTGAGGGTTGATGGGCCTAATATAGGAAGTACCAGATAAAATCCATTTCCAATGGAATATGAACCAAGAGTTTGCCCCAGATCTTCATTGAATGTGTGAAGGTCAAATTTATTTTGAGCCACCTGACCAAAGCCAAGAATACCAAAGGTTGAATTGATCAAAAAAAAATTAATCTCAGTTCCGGCATCCAGTATCTCACCCTGTAAAACATTATTTACAAACCGTAATGGAAAAAGAAGATTATGAAAAAAGTTATTCATCCCTTTGCGGAACTGGGTAAGTGTAATGGCTTT
The DNA here is from genome assembly GCA_023144585.1 of Desulfobacula sp. GTDB lineage: Bacteria > Desulfobacterota > Desulfobacteria > Desulfobacterales > Desulfobacteraceae > Desulfobacula. The sequence continues at coordinate 4,166 of JAGLFI010000095.1, forward strand.
ATAACCTGTGGCGATGGGTTTTAAGGCTGCAAAATATAAAAAATCATTAAAGGAATACATTGCATAATTAAAATAGTACAGCGGATCAGCAATCTGTTGTGTCTGTTTTGTATCATCAAAATCATCATCAAAGAAATCATCATCAAGCTCATCAACAGATTCATTTTCATCAGGTATGGGCTTTGTGTTCCGGGCAAGCATAATTCTATCACTCTGATTGGTTTTGTACACAACATACGAATCAGATATACAGTCATCTGATAAAACAGGAGTGATGTTACGGGTATCTTGAGCAAAAGCACTTCTATTCATGAAAGAGGCTGTTAGAACAACAATAAAAATTATAAAACAGTATCTTTTTTTCATATATCTTCAGCCTGTATTAATAGAATCAAACTGACACATTATTCAAAGGCCTCACATTAATTTGTTTTATTGATCATTATTAAAAATAAATTTTCTGACAATGGATTCAATATCAAGTGATGATTCAGTATTGTATATTTCCTCTCCTGCTTCAAGGATAATATCAGAACCTCCCGGCAGAATATCAATATATTTTTGCCCAATTATACCAGATGTCTTGACAGAAGCAATAATATCTTCAGAAAGTTCAATATCTTTGTTAATGCTGAATTCAACTTTTGCAAGCAGCTGTTTTTTATCAATACTTACATTTGAAACAATACCGATTTTAACTCCTGCCATTTCAACTCTGGCTCCGGTTTTAAGCCCTGATACAGAGGTAAAAAAACCATGGACGGGATAATATCTGTCTCTACTGAAATTAACCGAGCCAATATTAACAAACAGGTAAACAGTACATATAATACCGATAATAACAAAAAGCCCTACATAGAATTCAGTTTTTAGCCTGTTCATGTTATTCCTTCATTTATATATAATTTTAAAAATTTTTGCCTCTTATAAAACTGTTTAATATTTTGCTTTGAGAATTAAACAACTCCTCTTTTGATCCCTCAAATCTAATTATCCCCTCATCCAGCAAGGCAAT
>JAGLFI010000096.1 GCA_023144585.1 Desulfobacula sp.
TCATAGTTTCTGCAAGAGGCTCAATCGTTAAATTGTTCATAGGGTCTTCAATACTAGGCAATTTTGAGAGATCATCTAAAAATCTTTCTTTTTTGCTGTTTCCAAAAGGTTTCATATCCTTGGAACTCCACCGATTTTTCCAGAATTGTAAACAGGGGCAATTAGTCTATCATTCCTGATAATATCTCCAGGGATTTCATCAAGACGATATGCATAACTTTCAGAATCTTCTTTATTAACTAAAACCGTTCTATACTTTCCCATATACTCTAAAATATCTGTGTTGTGAGTTGAGAATATAATCTGAGCGTCTTTTTTATTAGATCTTTTATCATCGAATAGACCAACAATTTTAGAAAGCAAATGAGGATGAAAGTCTGTATCAAACTCATCCATTACAAGCACTCCTCCATAATTAAGAGCGGCGAGATAATACGGCAGACTCCTATATAGTGTTTTTGTCCCCAAAGACTGATAGTGGAAACCTAAATTATTATTTTTTACATTCGTGTCATGTTTAAAGAGGGGGAAATAATAAGTTTCACCTTTTTCATCTTTTAACTTATGAATCTTAATATCAGAAATTCCGAAATCACATTCTTTTATAAATTGGCGCGCTTCAGAAAAAAAGTTAGGATGATCTTTATAAAATTTAGAAATGATCTTATAGTCAGCTGAAAAAGGTACTGGGCCACTCCAAGAGACATTAGCCCTCATGTTATCAAAAAATTCATAAATTGGAGAAATCGCTGCTATCTCGTATTGGTGAGCAGCACTTATTACTGAGACGTTACTGCGCTGTTTGATTTTTGTTAGCTCTTCAAATTCTCCTATATATTGTGTAATCTTATTGTTTTTTCTAGTAAAAATTGGCGTGAGTCTTTTTCTTTTTCGCGATATCTTTTCAAATTTAATTTTTTTGTCAGTTAGAGTTACTTCATAGCGATATTGAATTCCCTTAAATTCAAAATCACAAAAAAGTTCAAAAAAAGAATTGTTCAAAAAAAAGAATCAACAAATATTACTTCATCTGGCTTAATGTTAAACGAATCACAACACAATGCTCTTATAAAACTTAAAATTTTTAATAAATTTGATTTACCTGAACCATTCGCTCCTTTGACACACAACAGATTTGATACTGTTTTTCCTCTTGAAATAAAATCTGGGCAATTGGCTCCAAGGTTTAATGAAATTTCAACACCTTCTTTGAAACTAAAAAAATTTTTTGCTCCAAATTTCAATAACATAGTCACTCCGTTTCTTTGTTTTGGTTTCTATTCTCAATACCATAGGTCTGAACCAATAACAACCTTAATCTAAAATATAGTCATATTTGTCAAAAAATTAAATTAAGCCATAAATAATCTTAAAATATTTTCTGAATATCAATATAATTTTATAGAATAGGCTGCCAAGATGGATATTCAACCTACTTGGAGACCTGATGTAATCAAAAATTCACTCATCCATCAAACCACTACATAAAAATTATTTTTCTTAGTTGTGGTTGGGGAGGATTGAGGCAGGATAAAGATGAGCACATACCAGGCCCAAATGCTTTATAGCCAGATCAATATTCCATTTTGACTTATCCCTTTCACCCACAAAATTGGATGCTGACCTGATTTCAATAATAGGGATATCATAAAGTGTTGCAATGTGGGTACAGGCCGCACCTTCCATGGCTTCCATTACAGGGGAAAAAGTTGAATAAAGCCGATTTGCCTGTTTAAAGGAAAATGTGATTGAGGAAACTGTGATAAAAGGGCCTTTGGTTATATTAATTTGATTTGATGAGAGCGCCCGGGACAAAATCTCATGAGTATTATCAACCCTGTCTTGCTCAAAGAGATAAATCCCCTTCCGGCTTAAAGGATTGTCTTTAATCAAATCAAACGGCAGGGGCGCATTTTCAAAACTATCCGTTTGAATCCCAGTATGGATATAGTGTTCCCGGGTGGCGATGGCCACATCACCGATATTACAACCAGTGTCCTTAAAGATACCTGCGATACCGGTCTGTAAAACCAGGGCGGGTGATGATTTCTCAAGATAGACGGTTAATGCATGGGTGGCATTGAATACACCCGGACCAGTAATCATCAGGTCATATGTTTTCTGGTGAATTTCACCGGATATGATGCTCAGACCGGTTTGGGTCAATCTTTTTGATTCCCCCGGACAAAGGCTTAAAAAATGAGATATCTCAAAATGTGTTGCACATAAGATGAGAAGATCAGGATTCATTGATCATATTAGCGACTGCATTTAATGCCATTTGATATCCATAATGACCAAATCCTGTAATCTGGCCCGTGACAATATCAGCCAGCATTGATTTATGACGAAAGGCTTCCCTCTTATAAATATTGGACAAATGAAGCTCAACAATCGGGCAGGATAAAAGGAGCAAGGCGTCTCTCAGTGCAATACTGGTGTGGGTAAAAGCCCCGGGATTAATGATCACGCCTGCAATATTTTCATTAAAAATCTCATGAATTTTATCAACAATCTCCCCTTCATGGTTTGACTGGAAAAAACCAAGCTCCAGCCCCAATGGTTTTGCCTGTTGCGCAAGATCTGTATTGATTTGATTTAGGGTGAGGGAACCATAAATTTGCGGTTCCCTCTTTCCCAGCATATTCAGGTTGGGACCGTTAATCACTTGAATTTTTTTTACTTTTTGTTTCATTGATAGTTTTGTGCCGCCTCGAAACCCAGTTCAAAGGCTTTAAGATTCTTATCCAGAAAAGACTTCTTTGTCCTTCTTTTAATGGCTTCTATCACATTTTCTTTTGTAAATCCAAGGCTTCCTGACTGAACCAGGGCACCTAGAAGAACAATATTGACACTCATGGGACTTCCGGCCTCTTTTGCAAGTTTCATTGAATCAATGGCAACAAGACTTGCACATTTGGCTTTGAGCAATTCTTTAATATTTTCAACTTCCGGGTAAACACCCTTGCCGATGGAGACGGTAAAGGGCGGCAGAGTTGCCGTATTGGTGATGACTTTTGTCTTTTTACTACACCGGTTTAAGGCTCTTAATGTTTCAGAAGGCTCAAACCCCAGAAGGATATCCGCCTCACCATCTGAAATAATGGAACTTGTTGCATCTCCGAAAACGATGGCTGACTCTACAACACCACCCCGCTGAGCCATCCCGTGTATCTCACTCATCCTGATCGGTACATCTGAAATCAGTGCAGCCTCACCTAAGACCTTGGATGCCAGAAGATTACCCTGGCCGCCCACAGCTACGATGATTAATCTGGTTGTTTCCATTCTTATATCATCCTCTTTTTAAAGATTATTTTTTTAAAGGCGTGATCGCATTTTCAGGGCATATCTGTGCGCAAACCGCACACCCCACACATGTATCTGCATCAATCTTAACTTTCCCGTCTTCCAGATAAAAGGACGGGCAGGCAATGGTATTGATACAATCCCTGTGATCAACACATTTGTCAGACACCTTGAATGCTCTTGGCTTGAGCAATTTCAAGCTCGTTGCATACAATGTACAAGGTTCCTGGGATATAATAACGGAAACACCTTTAAATTCCAGAGCTTCTCTGATCGTCTCAATGCTTTTTTTCACCTTAAACGGTTTTACGATGGAAACATGTTCCACACCCAGGGTTCTCACAATCTTTTCAATATTCACACGACCAAAACCGTCCAGGCCGAATCTTTCCATGTCCACACCCGGATGGGGCTGATGCCCGGTCATGGCGGTGATATCATTCTCAAGGATGACCAGGGTAAAATTATGGTTGTTAAATACGGCATTGACAAGCCCTGTGATACCTGAATGGAAAAAAGTGGAATCACCGATAAAGGAAACCACTTTCTGGTCTGTGGCCTGGCCGAACCCACAGGATGTACTGACCGAAGACCCCATGCAGATGACAAAGTCACCCATATTTAAAGGCGGTAAAAACCCCAAAGTATAACACCCGATATCAGTGGGGCAAATGATATCCATATCTTTGCCTGCCTGTTTGACTTCATAAAAGGTTGCCCTGTGCGAACATCCGGAACAAAGATTTGGCGGCCGCATGGGAATTTCGGGAACATCTGCAGTATCTAATTTTACTTTTGGTGTATAATCAATCCCAAAACAAACAGCTATTTTTTCTCTTACCATGGCGGGATCATATTCGGAAAGGCGGGAAAAAAGCGCTTCTGATTTACCGCTGATGGGGATCATAACGCCTGCTTCCTGAGCAAATGCTTTGACCGCTTCCTCCATAAAAGGTTCCCCTTCTTCAATGATAAGAACCTTTTCACAATCCTTTACAAAATTTTTGATCAATTTTTCCGGCATGGGATTGGAAAATCCCAGACGCAGGATCTTTGTATTGTCTTCAATGCCAAGATCCTTTACTGCATCCTTGGCATAATAAAAACTGACACCATTGACAATCATACCAAATTTTCCTGATCCTTCAACCGGATTAAAGTCAGAAAGCTCAGAAAGCGCTGTTGCCTTATCCATTTTTCCCAGCAGTTTGGCATGAAGCTGTCTTGCGACAGCAGGGACTGTCACGCATCTTGATGGTTCCCGGACAAACTTTCCTTTGGTTTCCATAGGTCTCATGTCGCCAAAGGTCACAAATGCATTGGAATGATTAATCCTTGTGGTGGTTCGAAGAAGAACGGGCTGACTTAATTGTTCTGAAAGATCAAATGCATATTTAATCATCTCTTTAGCTTCAGGCACTGAAGAGGGCTCAAGCATGGGTAGATTGCCAAATTTGGCATAATACCGGTTGTCCTGCTCATTCTGGCTTGAAAACATGGCCGGATCATCAGCCGTCAGAATGACCATGCCACCGGTCACTCCTACATAAGCCAACGTCATCAAAGGGTCTGCTGCAACATTCAAGCCGACATGTTTCATCATGCAGAACGTACGAAGTCCTGAATTAGCCGCAGCCGCAGCAACTTCCAGTGCTACTTTTTCATTGATGCTGTATTCAAAATAAAAATCTGACTCTTGGGACATTTGAAAAAGATTCAATGAAATTTCGGAAGAGGGAGTACCGGGATAGGTTGTGGCAAATGCCACGCCCGCTTCCATAGCGCCTCTTGCAATGGCTTCATTTCCCAGGAGCATAATTTTTTCACCTGGACTGTCATTCAATAATTTGTGCATAT
>JAGLFI010000097.1 GCA_023144585.1 Desulfobacula sp.
TCTTTTGCCATGGCTTTGGTGGCGGGTATAAATCGAGTGCCAAGTCCGGCTACTGGGAAAACGGCTTTTTTAATTTTCATGAAAACTCCTTAGGTGACAAAGTGAGCCAATGCTCAATACAAATAGCATTTAAAATGATATTTATTTGGAAAAAATTAATATATCAAATATATTCTGCCGATTTTGTTATAGCGATTGTGACCTGGTTTGCAATTTGTTGACATTATTAACTCTTTTTTGTATATTCCACATTTTTAATAAGACCATAACAAAATATAAATAAGGAAGCTTTGATGACTGATAAAATAGAAAAAATATTTGAAATACCGCCGGAGCAGCTCAGCTTAAGGAGCAGGTTTCGGTTTGACTGCCATAAAGGTGTCAAATGTTTTACAGATTGCTGCCGGGGTATTGAAATTATGCTGACCCCATACGATATTTTAACCATGCGCAAAAAACTGGAAATAACTTCCGAGGAGTTTCTTGCTGAATTTACTACACCGCATCTTCTTGAGAAGGGTAGCCTTCCTGTGGTGACGCTTAAACTTCTGGATGATGAAAGAAAATCATGCCCCTTTGTTGATGACAAGGAAGGTTGCGCCATTTATGAGGATCGCCCCACTACCTGCAGGTATTATCCTTTAGGGGTTGGGTCTTTAAGCTATTCGGGAGAAAGGGGTGAAAAAGATGAGTTCTATTTTACGGTGAAAGAAGCCCATTGCCTGGGGTTTGATGAAAAAAAAGAATGGACTGTTGCTGAATGGAGGGAAGATCAGGGCGTTGATCTTCGTGATGAAGTCAACGATGGCTGGATGGAGTTGATCGTCAGGAAAAAATCATTGCCTGACAGTATGAAGCTTTCCGAAGAGAGCAAAAAAATGTTTTTTTTGGTTTGCTATAATTCCGATAAGTTCAGACAATTTGTATTTAACAGCACATTCCTTGAAAGATATGATTTTCCAAAGGAAAAAATTGAAGAGATTAAAAATGATGATGTCAAATTGCTGCAGTTTGGATTTGAATGGCTTAACGCCAGCTTTTTTAAGACTGGGGAAGAAAATTTTAAAATTAAAAAAGTGTGAGAAATTTAATTTTTAATTTTGAGTTTTTAATTTTGAGTTGTGAGGAAGAGATTCCCCACAACTCAAAAGTTTTAGTAATTATACCATAGATCTTTCTGGAATTCCGGGTTGTTCAGTCTGTCTTCAATATTTACATTAAAAAATGAGCCAATGGGTTCAAAAATCTCCGGGTTATTGGCCTGGACATTTTTGACAGCATCCAAAAGAACATGAAAACCTTTTTGAGTCATTCTTCCCAGGGGCCTGCGACAGGGGCCTCCCGGCATCCCCAATAACTGCATCATGGTTTTTAAAGGAAGGGGATTTCTTGCCCGGCAAGTGACAGGTCCGAATTCAGATTCTTCCTGTGTGGTCACCACAACAAGATCAAGCAGGGGGTTTAAAGCAGTCTGGATTTTCATGGCTTCATCCGTTTTTCCCTGATTGAGCAGCGAGACCATCTGGGTAAGAAATTTGGGGGCAATATTGGCCATTACTGAAATCCCGCCGCATGCCTTGATTTCAGGATCTGTCATAATATCATAAATCAGGGCGTCATCCCCGGAAAATATTTTAAAATCATCCCCGCAGTATTGACGGATAAGCTTCATGTTTTCAAGATTGCCGGTGGCCTCTTTTACGCATGATACATTTGGAAAATTTTTTGCCAGGATGGCAAGATCCTGGGGCAGCATCTGGGCACCGGTTCTGCCGGGGATGATATAGGGGATAATGTTGACATCAGGGTAAAGTTCTGCAACCACTTCATAATATTCCTTCCTGATTTCAAGGGAGCTGGGGCCATTATAATAGGGATCCACCATAAGGACTGCATCAATCCCTTCTTTGGCGGCATGGCCTGCTGCTTCCAGGGCTTCACTGGTATTATTGCTGCCGGTTCCGGCAATTCTTAGGCATTTGCCTTTTGCAAGTTGTGCAACCTGGGCAATCACATGGTCGTGTTCTTTCCATTTGAATGTAGGGCTTTCACCGGTTGTTCCTGTTGCAAGGATTCCTGTGATATCATTTTCAATCTGAAAGCTAACAAATTGTTCAAGGCCTTGTTGATCAAGCTCTCCTGCCGGGTTAAAAGGGGTGATTAATGCTGTATAGCATCCTGGTTTCATTTTTTACTCCTGCTGTATAAAAAAATTATTTTCCAATGAATTTTTCTCTATACCCACGTGCTATCATAAGTCTTGGTTTGGTTCAAGCCAAAATTAGAATCGCAGGATTATTTTAATGGCCTTGACACAATGTTGTACCGGAAATATTATATGAAGTTTAAATAAATATTTGTGACTTTAATAAATATCAAAAAGGATATGAATAATGACAGACACTAATCAGGGAAAAGCCTTACCAAACAATGCAGATGAGCATATTGCAAGGTTAAGAAACCAGCTGACTCAAAATGATGAATGCGGTACCACCCATTATAATCTTGCTGTAGCCCTCATGGGAAAGCAGGAGTTTGTTGAGGCTGAAAAGGAACTCCATGACGCCATTGACCGCAGCCCAACACTTGCTGAGGCCTATGTCCTTTTGGGAGGTATCTGTCTTCAAGGAAAGGATCTTGAAGGATGTTATCGGTTTAACCAGCGCGCTACAAAAGCCAGGGCTGGTTTTGCAGAAGGATACGCCAACATGGCATTTGTTCTTCTTCAATTGATTGACGGCAAAGACCCCAAGGAAGATGAAGAAAAAATGGGTAAGGCCATAAAGAATCTTAAAAAAGCCATTATTCATAATAAAAAGTTTGTCCAGGCCTTTGCAACCCTTGGGACTGCCTATTTCATGAAAGGGCTTGTGCCCGAAGGTATCAAGGCAAATCTTGAGGCCGTTAAAATACAACCTGAATTCCCGGTGGCCCATAATAATCTTGCCGTGGCGTATCTTGAAACCGGTGAATTTGACAAAGCCATTGTCCATTGTGATAAGGCTGAAGAATTCGGTTTTGAAGTTGCCCGGGAACTGAAAGACGAGCTTGCGCCTCACAGAAAGGCATAATGCAATTCGGCCGTTTCCACTTTTTTGTATCCGGTGAAGAAAAAGAGGTTTTCCCTGATTCTCGTTTGTACAAATTGCCTTTGTCAGGGGAAAACACCGGGTTTCCCAATAACATTCAGTTTGAACACACAACCCAGGACTTGGATTTTACGATCGGTGATTATTTTTCAGCCGTCTGTCTTTTTTTATCAAAAAATGACTTTTCAATATTGAAAACAGGCCTTGAAGCTGTTTTCAATACGCCTGTTCGAACAAATCAGATCATTAAAATAGTTGTTTTTCTTGAAAAACATGGTGCTTTATACCATCCATTGAAAATTCAGATAGTTATTAATGAGAGCCGTACCTGCTCTTTTGTCTTGAATGGAGCGGTGTCAAGTCAGGGCCTGTCTTTAATTGAAAGTGAATATGAACTGATATCCCAAATGAATCAAATGTATTCTAAACACTATCTTCCTAAAGTCTTTGGGGTCGATTTTATAAAAATGGATAAAGGTAGGATTGGTTTTTTTTTAGGGGAATGGTTTGACGGTTATAAAGAATTCCATGTTACTGACGACCAGGATAGAAGACAAATTGTCATATGGGAATCCGACGGCAGCTGCCACTATGTTTCTGAAACAGATGCACTTGAGATTTATCAGGAGATCTCCCGGATTCTGAGCTATTATTATGATCTTGAAACCTTTGAGCAGATTTCTCCCTGGCATCATGCTGCCGGAGATTTTATTGTCAAGCAGGAAGAGCAAAGCGTTCATGTCCGGTTGATCACCGTGAGAGGATATGCACCTGTAACGGAATTTAGTACTGAAGAAGAAAATCAAAAAGTGCATATTTTACCGTCCCTGTTGTTGTTTTTTTTGAATTTGACTTTAAGAATGCGCCTTGATCGAATCAATGGTACGGGTGAAATTACAATGTTTGAAAAGAGAGTTATAACGGCGACCATTGAAGGTTTCTTAAAAGCCTTGGATGAAAAATCTGCCTGTTATGATTTTGGAAATTTGAGATCAGTTTTTACTGAGTTTTTCCAGCAGTTCAGTATCGGGCAGATTACAGAAATTATGGAAAATATTTTAGAATCCCATTATTCTGATTCTTCAGAAATTGTATTGATAGAGAAAAATCTTGAATCTCATTGCAAGACTCTGCATTTTGAATTTAATATTTAAAAATATTTAAAAAAACTCCTTTTTTATTGACATGCTCAAACTAAAATTTTATATCTGCAATGTTATTTTGCTTAAGTTGTTCCTAAGAAAAAGATGGCGGTTTTATAACTCTTTGGAATAACAATAGATTAGAATATTGAATGAAAAGTTTGAGAATTTTTCATTATTGAATGTAAATTAACTTTTAATGGAGGTAAGTAAATGGCTAAACATGAGACTCCTTTTCTGGACCAGCTGGAATCTGGCCCATGGCCGAGTTTTGTCTCTGATTTGAAACAACAAGCTGAAGTCAGAGCCAAGAATGAAGAAGGTGTTGAATTCCAGATCCCTCAGAATTGTGTAGATGATCTTTTGGGAGTTTTGGAGCTTTCCTACAAGCATGGTAGAACTCACTGGAAACATGGCGGTATAGTCGGTGTTTTCGGTTATGGCGGCGGCGTTATCGGAAGATATTGTGACCAGCCCGAAATGTTCCCTGGTGTAGCGCATTTCCATACAATGCGTGTGGCCCAGCCTGCTGGTAAATACTATACAACTGATTATCTTAGAAAGCTGACTAAACTTTGGGATTTCAGGGGTTCCGGTATTACCAATATGCATGGCGCAACCGGTGATATCATTCTTCTGGGTACCACCACTCCCCAGCTTGAGGAAGTATTCTGGACATTGACACATGATTATAATCAGGATCTTGGCGGGTCAGGCTCTAACCTGAGAACACCTGCTGACTGTCTGGGTTCATCCAGATGTGAATATGCCTGTTATGACACCCAGGCATTGTGTCATTTTTTGACCAATGAATACCAGGATGAGCTTCATCGCCCGGCATTCCCCTATAAATTCAAATTCAAATTTGATGCATGTCCAAACTG
>JAGLFI010000098.1 GCA_023144585.1 Desulfobacula sp.
CTTTATGACGTCGGCTACAAATTCCTGGGAAGTACCAGGGGCGGCCTTGCCATGGCCACAGTATCCGCCTGCACGGCTTTTGGCGCAGTCTGCGGTTCCAGTCCTGCAACAGCAGCAACCATGGCAACGGTGGGTCTTCCTGAAATGAAACGCTACAATTATGATGATGAGCTGGCCACAGGATCTGTTGCATCCGGCGGTGGGATCGGTATGATTATGCCGCCCAGTGTTGTCCTGATCATTTACGGCATCCTGACAGAGCAGTCCATCGGTCAGTTATTTGTTGCCGGAATTTTTCCAGCCCTTCTTATCACTCTTCTTTTCATTATTGCCATTTATATCAAATGCTGCTTTAATCCTGAGCAAGGTCCTTGCGGTGAAACATTTACCTGGGCGGAACAACTCAAGGCATTGTTCGGTCTCGGTGAAACACTTGCCGTGTTTACACTGGTTATCGGCGGTATTTTTATCGGCCTTTTTACACCGACGGAAGCGGCTGCAATCGGTGCTTTCGGTATACTTGTCATTGCAATTATAAGAAAACAGATCACCTGGGCCGGATTTGTCAAATCCCTGTTAGAAACTTTAAGAACCTCGTGCATGGTCATGATGCTCATCGCAGGGGCCGTTATTTTTGGAAAATTTTTAGCTGTTACAAGAATTCCCTTTGAGATTGCCGGCTGGGTCAGTGAGCTTCAAATGGCGCCGTTCCTGGTTATGGCGATCGTCATTATGATCTATTTTATCGGCGGCTGTTTCATGGACGCCCTGGCTTTTGTCACCTTGACTGTTCCCATTTTCTTTCCGGTTGTCATGGAACTGGGATATGATCCCATCTGGTTTGGTATCATCATCGTTATGGTAACAGAAATGGGGGTTATCACACCACCGGTTGGTATTAACGTATATGTTGTCTACGGGGTGGCAAAAAATGTATTGGAACAGGAAATTCCTCTAGAAAAAATATTCAAGGGTATTTTGCCTTTTCTTATTGCCGTGATTGTCGGTGTGATTATCCTGATTATTTTCCCGCAAATCATACTGTTTTTACCCCAACTCATGTATTGACCTTGATAAATCAAAGAGTTGAGATTTTCATTTTTCAACTCTTTACAATATGAAGGATTCCCATTTGGATTAATTTTAAATGGGAATCCTATACAATTCACATCATCAATGATTTTAAGTAGTTGATTCCTTTTCTGATTTCGATATTCTTTTCTTTCTTGTTTAAGGTTCAAAAAAATCAAAACTATTGTGCAATATAGTTCAAAATAGTTGAAAATATGTGTGCTGATTAAAGATTCTGTTAACGAAAAAGGTCCGAATCAATGGAAAACCGTTTCATGATTTGCTGCAAGGCCTGCCGATCCATATGGCATTGTTTGGCAGCCTGGGTGATATTCCCGCTGGTTATGGAAAGCCTGGCGCCAATATAATCGTGATTAAACTCATGGAGTAATTTTTCTTTTGCTTCTTTATATGGCAACGCTGCAATGCTGTTGCTGTCAAACCCTTTAAACCCATAGCTTTTTTGCCCTGCATCCTTTAAGGGGATATCAGGCAGATCAATTACGTTCTCTTTTGAATAGAGGATTCCCTGAACAAGAATATTTTCAAGCTCTCTTACATTTCCCGGCCATGGCTGTTTCATCAAAAGATCCATCACCTCCTGAGAAATCATTTTGGGTTCTTTTTTTAATTTTCTGCAATGTTTTGACACAAGGTGTTCGGCAAAAATCGGGATATCGGTTATTCTGTCTCTCAAAGGCGGCAGTTCAATGGGAAGGACATTCAGCCGGTAAAAAAAATTCTCTCTGAATTCATGGTCGGCTATCTTTTGTTTAAGATTCCTGTTGGTAGAAGCGATAATCCGGACATCCACTTTCTTGACTTTTGTATCCCCAAGGGGTTTTATTTCCTTTTCCTGAAGGACCCTTAACAGCTTGGTCTGGATGGAGGGTCCGATATCTCCGATTTCGTCAAGAAAAATCGTTCCTTTGTCCGCCACTTGGAAAAGCCCATCCTTGTCCCGGCTTGCATTGGTAAAAGCCCCCTTTTTATATCCAAATAATTCACTTTCCAGAATGAGCTCCGGAATGGTCGGGCAGTGGACCGGGATAAACATTTTATCTTTTCGTGGACTCAAAGCGTGAATGGATCTCGCAGCCAGATCTTTTCCCGTTCCTGATTCTCCTGTAAGCAACACAGTGACATCACTTGATGCAACCAGATTAATTTGATCAAATACCCTTTGCATGGGCTCGCTTTTCCCAATCAAATGTGAGGATCTGGTCTCTTTTTCATTTAAAAGCCGCTTGTTTTCCTTTAGCAGTAAACTTCTTTCAAGGGCTTTTTGAATCTTAAAAATAATTTCATCCTGTTCAAACGGCTTGGGAATGAAATCATAGGCTCCTTTTTTAATGGCCTTTACAGCAGACTTGATATTGCCGAAAACAGTTAACATGACCACTGTCAAATCAGGATAATTTGACCGGATATGCTCAAGCAGTCCAAACCCGTCCATACCCGGCATCCTGATGTCGCAGATCACCAGATCAAATGTTTCCTGCTCAAGAATCGATATGGCCATTTTTGCTGAAAACGCCATGGAAACCCTGCAATTAATTTCCGGTTCAAGGGTTCTTTGCAAAAGCCTTGTCATATCTTTTTCATCATCAACTGCAAGTATGGTTGCTTTCATTTTTATCCCCTGGTCATGCTTAAGTCATAGTGCTATCAGCAGGAAGACTGATGGTAAACAGCGTTCCCTTTCCTCTACTGCTTTTTACACGAATATCACCCTGGTGCCGTTTAATAATACCATATCCCACGGAAAGTCCAAGCCCTGTACCCTGGCCAACCGGTTTAGTAGTAAAAAACGGATCAAAAATCCTGGTTAGATTCTTTTTATCAATCCCTTTTCCATTATCCTTTACCATAATCAAAATTTTATCTGGTTCTGTTTTCTGAGTGGTAATATCAATATTACCTTTTCCATCAACGGCATGACAGGCATTGATGACCAGATTTACCATTACCTGGGCAAGCTCCTGTTCATTGCCAAGGATATTGAGTCTGTCTCCTGTGTATGGATTCAATGACATTTCAATATTGCTGAAATCAGAATGGTTGGATAAAAATTTAACCACACCATCAACCACCTTATTAATATCACCAATACTCATCTCAGATGATCCTTTTCTTGAAAAAAAAAGAAGGTCCGACACAACTGTTTTACAATTCTTTACATGTTTTTCAATGATTCTCAAATCATCCTGATCATCGGATTCCTGTTTTAACAAAAGCTGGGTATATCCAAGAATAATTCCCAAAGGATTATTTATTTCATGGGCCACACCGGCAGACAATTCTCCAAGGGCAGCAAGCTTATCTGCCTGGGCAATCTGCCGTTCCAATTTATATTCTTAATGATGAAATGGTAGGTTTTGGCACATCCAAACGCACCGTAATCAATACCACCGGTAATAAGGACCAGTAATGATTCATTATCCGGTCTTAAAAATTCGGCTTTCTCATTTAAAATATATTCTTTTGAACCGATCTTGTTGCTGATTATTTCTCATTCAGATGGAGAAGCAAAAAAACTGCCCATGGTCATTTTTTTCATGATCATTTCGTCACGGGGGTACCCGGTGAGTTCAATGCCGGCCGGATTCGTCTCCAGAATCTTAAATTCACTGTCTGTAACAAGAATGGTATCCAGGGCCTGCTCAAATATCCTGCGGCATTTATGCTCACTGCTTGTAAGCCTTTCTGTTCTTTCAATGACTTTATGCTCAAGGGTCTGATTCAGATCCATGAGTTCAATATGAGCGCCCTCAAGCTTTTTCCTGCCAATAAGAATTTTCTCGTTGATATTCCAATTTTGATTAAAAAAAAGAGTAATCAAACCCACCAGCATGAAAGAAACCGTGTTGATACTGCCGGTATAGGCACTGATTGCCTGCCAGGCTTCGGCATTGGATGAAAGAATTAAAAATTGTCTTAAGATATGACCGAATGATCTTGACACGGAAAAAATTGTTAATCCCGTACTGATCCACAACAGATAAAGAAAAACCGCATTATCCGGATCCAGCTCCCTTAGTATTCTGGCCTTATAAAGGGCCAGCAATGCAATGATGACCATGGCAACCGACCCTAAAATATCTACCGCCAGTATGGGGATAAACGAGGTAATCATCGGGATTCCTTTTCTGCCATCATCTTCCTCTGGTCATTGACAAGACTTGAAAGTCCCCTATAAAGAAACAACATGACCGGCACACATAACAAATGGTCCAGCTTTAACACATAATAAAATCAGGCAAGCAGGGATGAATCATTATTGGTGATGATCCTCATTTTTCCAAGAGAAATAGTCTCAATTTTTACAGCATGGATCTGATTATCAAAAAAATGCGCGGTGATGGCATCCAGGTTCCAGAGGATAAAAAAGAAGGCAGAGTATTGAATCAGGCGCCCCCTTTTTGTTTATCCAGGCCTTTGCCTGTGATGGTAAAAATAAGGGCCACCATGGAAAAAAGAAAAAAAAGATGTCCCACCTGGTGAGTGATAATCCCTTCCGAGCTTGCGTGAAGCTGGGTGGCCAATCCATCAACGGGGACAAAGATCAAACCTGCAACCATCATTGCAGGGATAAATTTCAAAAACAGCTGTAGGCTATATTGATTCTTTTTTGGCATATTTTTTTTTAATTAGCATTTTTAATAACGCAAAAAGTATATATGACAAAATCAGGCAAATAACAAACCAGAGCAGGGAACTGACATTTGTCTGGGACGAAGACCCAAAAGAAAAGGAAAATATCCATTCTTTTCCAAACCGGGATAAAAGGGCTTGGGGCGGATACACCTTTGTTATATAAGAAACCATCAATAATATGGGAAGAACATTAACGATAAAATGTTTTAACAGCCCTTCAAAGAAATAATCATAATAGGCCTTGTTTAATTCTGCCTGGTCAATATTTTTTGCCAAGGTGTTACCCTTTTCCCTGTCAGGATGCTTCATGGCCTCTTCCCGCACACCCTGCCAGTATTTAAGTAGATGTTCCCAGTGCGAGAACG
>JAGLFI010000099.1 GCA_023144585.1 Desulfobacula sp.
GCATTTTCAACCGCAGTCATGGCGGAAAAAAGACGGATATTCTGAAAAGTTCTGGCAATCCCTTTATCAAAAATCACATAAGGTCTTTTACCAAGGATACTTTCCCCATCAAAGATCACATCCCCTTCAGATGCCTGATAAACGCCTGTAAGAACATTAAATACAGTAGTTTTACCAGCGCCATTGGGACCGATCAGACCCACAACCCCACCATTGCCGATTGTAAAGCTCAAATTAGATATTGCTAAAAGTCCGCCAAACCTTACAGTAACATTTTTTAATTCTAGTTGTGCCATACAGAAATATCAACCCATTTAATTTTAAAACTTACAAACTATTTAAAAAGCGCCTCTACAGCCAATATTGTGATTTAGGTAGCCCATATGCCATATCTTGTCAATCAAAAAAACTCACGATTTATATGATAATTGCCATAAACCTAAGATGGATAAAGCGATAAAAATTTTAAATGGTCTAACCATATGAAAATACAATTTGCAGTTTGTTCAAATTTTACATTTACAAAACATTTACATTTATATTGACATTTGATCAAAAGATTGTCACGCTATGAAAAAATAAAGAGCTAAAGGACTAACATGAGAATGGAACTGACCCGAAACCAGCAAAAGGTGCTGGAGTATCTGAAACTACAAATTAAAAAAAATGGTGCCCCCCCAGCCTTCGCATGGCTGCCGGTGAACTTGGCATCAGCCATGCTGCGGTTGCCCAAACTCTGAAAGTCCTTGAAGACAAAGAATATATCAAACGGGAGGGTCGATACAGCCGGACCCTCCATATCCTGAACTCTGTCGGAGATTTACACATTTTACAAAGGCAGAAACAGATTCCTGTCATTGGTCACATCACGGCAGGCCTTCCCATGTATGCCAGCAGGAATGGGAAGGCAGTCTCCTGGTGGATGCAAAAATATACCCGGGGCAGAATCTTTTTGCCCTTAAAATACAAGGGACTTCCATGAAAAATGCCGGTATTCTCGATCAGGACCTGGCCATTTGCGAACCCCGGCAATATGCCCATAACAAAGAAATTGTCGTGGCCCTGATCCATCATGAAGAAGCCACGGTAAAACACTTTTTCCTTCACCCGGATTTTATTGAGCTGCGGCCTGAAAATCCGGATTTTAAGTCCCGGAAATATGAATTTGATGAGGTATTGATCCAGGGCAAGGTTATCGGCATTATTCGCGAGACCATCCTATGACATCTAACCTTTTCATCGGCACCAGCGGTTACTCCTATGGGGAATGGATCGATTCCGGATTCTATCCTGACGGCACTCATTCTTCCAATATGCTCAATTTTTACACGCAGATCTTTATAACCACAGAGCTCAACTATACCTGGTACCAGATGCCGAAGGCACTGGCCATTGAACGCATGTGTGCAAAGGTACCGAAAAACTTCAAATTTGCCGCAAAGCTGATACGGACCATGACCCATGAGATAAAAAAGGGATTCTGGCAAAAAGAAGTCCTGCTTTACCGCCAGGGAATCGAGCCTTTAATTCAATCTAAAAAACTGCTTTGTATTCTCATCCAGCTGCCGCCCTGGTTCAAACGATCCATAAATTACAGACATTATCTTGCCGCACTTTTGGATGAACTTGCGGGATTGCCTCTTGCTGTAGAATTCCGGCATGATTCCTGGGCAGATGACAAAGTATTTTCTGAACTTGAAAAACGAAAAGTGACCCTGGTATCTGTGGATGAACCTAATCTTCCGGGTCTTTTCCCGCGCCTTGATATGGTCACCAACCCGGAGCTTTTTTATATCCGCTTCCACGGCAGAAATGCTAAAGGATGGCGGTCAGAAAACATGCAGAAACAATTTGACTATGATTCTACAGACCAGGAGCTTGCAGAATGGGCCGCCACCATCAAAACCGCCATAATGCCGGAAGCCCGGACAGGCGGTATTTTTTTTAATAATCATGTGAGGGGCCAGGTCCCAAAAAATGCATTACAGCTGATCACCCTCCTGCTCAAGGAAAGGCACCGTCAAAAAACCCAAAAAAATCAAAAAACATGGACCGCTCCATCATCCATTTAAATATAGCCGATTTTGCCGTTGCCGTGGAAACCAATATGCAGGCCATCACTCAGGGGATATCCATTAATTATTGTCCCCCAGGGAGCCCCCCGGGCTGTGGTGTATGACATGAGCAATGAAGCCTATAAAGAAGGTATTCGAAAAGGCATGCCGCTGGCCCGTGCAAAGCGGATTAATCGGAAAATCAAAATTCTACCGCCCAGCTTCAACCGGTATGAACGGGTCATGAAAGACCTTTCAAAAGAGACCTTTACCTTTACCCCGCTCATCGAGTCAGGAACGGTAGACGGCCATATATTCCTGGATGTCACAGGTTCAGGGCGACTTTTCGGTCCTTCAATTGATGTGGCATTTAAGCTTAAAAAAATGTTTGCAAAAATATTCAATTTTGATCCCATCTGGGCTGTTGCCACCAACAAGCTGGTGGCCAAAGTAGCCACCCGGATTGTCAAACCTGTCGGAGAGTATATTGTCACACCGGGTGAGAAAAAAGCGTTTCTTGCCCCCTTACCCATCCATCTGATTCCCGGTCTTATAAAAACGGATTTAATCCGTCTTGCGGAATTCAATCTTGTTTATGTATCCCAGGCAAGGGCGCTTACCCTGGAACAGCTTCAGATCCCCTTTCATCACAGGGCTTCTCTGATTTACGACCAAATCAGAGGAATTGATCCGACACCCGTCACAGCTCTTTGTGAAAACCTTTCAACTATACAAGTAAACCATGAATTTAGCGATGACACCAACAATGCTGCTTTGTTGAAAAAGGCCCTGTATCTCATGGTTGAAGAAATCTGCAGGATCTTACGAATCCGAAAACTTACCAGTGCTGCCGCAAAAATAATTCTCTCCTATTCAGACGGGCTGCAAACCACCTCAAAATTAAAACTGACTCCATCCACATCCAATGATATGGCCCTGTTTAAAAAATGTGTCCCTCTTTTATATAAGGCCTGTACCCGGCGGGTCCGCATCCGTCACATGCTTCTTACCTGTGAAAAGCTTGCACCGCAAGAGATACAATTAGAACTGTTTACACACAAAACAAAAGGAAAAAAACAGGCCGACCTGATCCTGACAATGGACGAAATCCGTACAAAATTTGGCAAAGATTCAATCAAAGCCGGTTTAACACTGGTGGGCAGAAACGGGTAAGAGTAAGAATGATTCCTTTAAACATAAGATCCCACTATTCTTTCATGTGGGGCACCGCTTCCATAAAAAATCTCTGCAGACAGGCAAAGACGCTTGGGTATCAAAAGATGGCCTTGACAGATACGGATAATCTGTGCGGCATGTGGCCCTTTATAAACGCCTGCAGACACCAGGGATTAAAGCCAATCATTGGTGCGGAAATCACAGACCCCCATACATCCCACAGGGCCGTCTGTCTGGTAAAAAATCGTAAAGGCTATAGTAATCTTACCCAACTCATTACAAAGCGGCATATAGATAAAAACTTTTCATTAAAAACAATTCTTCCAAATTTTTCAAAAGGGCTTGTGGTGTTAACCAAAAATCATGAGTTTTTGCCTTTCTGGCACGAAAACAATGTGGACGTAGCTGTCAATCTTGCCAGAAATCCCTTGTCGCAGCACCATCCTTTATGTATGACAGCCAGAAAACTTGCCATTCCCATGGTAGCCACACCCGGCAATTTTTTTCTAAACAAAGAAGATGTAAAAATCCATTACATGCTCAGGGCCATTGGAAACAACACCTGTCTGAGCCGACTGACCCATAAGGATGTCGCATCAGACACTGCATTTTTTGGCTCCCCTGATGCATACCGGAAAAAATTCAATATATTTTCCGATGCCATAAAAAGCAGCTTTACCCTGGCAGAAAAACTGGAATTCCAGGGACCGGATTTTGGTATAGTGATGCCGCCCTTTGAAAATGACACCCACCTTCCTGTTGATAAACTTTTATATCAAAAAACATTAAAAGGTGCGAAAATTCGGTATGGATCAAGTCTGTCAGGCCGTGTTATCAGAAGAATTGACCATGAGCTTAAGATCATCCGGCAAATAAATTTTTGTGAATATTTCCTGGTGGTCCAAAGAATTATTAAAAAGGCATCACGGATTTGCGGCAGGGGATCCGGTGCAGCCTCCATTGTAGCCTATTGCCTTGGTATTACCAATGTTTGTCCCATTAAATACAACCTCTATTTTGAACGGTTTCTAAATCCGGACAGGAAAGACCCGCCGGATATTGATATTGATTTTGCCTGGAATGAAAGGGATGGCATTTTAAACTAGGTTCTGGATGAGTTTAAAGGCTATGCCGCCATGGTATTCAGCCATAATCCTGTTTCAACCCAGGATGGCTGTCAGGGAAGTGGCCCGGGTATTCGGGCTGCCCGAGGCGGAAATCACCAAAATATCCAAACGGCTTCCCTGGTTCTGGAAACTCAATGAAGCCAAGGAAGACCTCCTGAACAGGATCAGGCAACGGCCTGAATTCAGGTTTATGGATTTCCCCCAGCCCTGGCCTGAAATCATGGGCTATGCCCAGGCCATCACAGGAACACCAAGATACCTTTCCGTCCACCCCGGCGGCATTGTCATTACCCCAAATTCCATTGATACCTATGTACCCGTAGAAATGGCTCCCAAAGGAGTGCCCATTATCCAGTGGGAAAAAGATGGCGCTGAAGAAGCAGGCCTGGTCAAAATTGATCTTCTGGGCAATCGGAGTCTCGGGGTGATCCGGGACAGTATAGAGAGTATCCAGGCATCTTTTGGTAAATTCGATGATTTTAACACCCTTGACCCTGAAGATGACTATGAAATCCAGCAGAATGTGGCCCAGGGCAATACCATGGGATGTTTCTACATTGAAAGCCCTGCCATGCGATTGCTGCAGAAAAAATCCAAGGTAGGGGATTTTGAGCATGTGGTCATCCATTCCAGCATTATCCGGCCGGCAGCCAATGAATTTATCCAGAAATACCTCAAACGGCTTCATACGGGAATCTGGAAACCCATTCATCCCCTTTTAGAAGAT